>NZ_JBLBUE010000003.1:0-107113 GCF_047290655.1 Alteromonas sp. AMM-1
AAGTAGGTATCGTGGTACTGAAAATCCACTGGCGTAATGGCCAACATCAAACCCGACAAACCGCCAATGGTGAACAGCACAATGAACGCCAGTGCAAACATCATGGGAATTTCAAATGTCATGGAGCCACGCCACATAGTAGCCACCCAGTTGAACACTTTTACCCCGGTGGGCACTGAAATCAGCATGGTGGCGAACATGAAGAACATCTCTGCCGCCACGGGCATGCCGGTGGTAAACATGTGGTGAGCCCATACAATAAAGCTGAGCAACGCAATTGATGCAGTGGCGTAAACCATTGATGCGTAACCAAACAAGCGTTTGCGCGCAAACGTAGGCACGATTTGCGAGATAATGCCAAACGCTGGCAGGATCATGATGTATACCTCAGGGTGCCCAAAGAACCAGAAAATGTGCTGGAACATAACAGGATCACCACCACCAGCTGCGTTAAAGAAACTGGTGCCGAAGAATTTATCGGTAAGAATCATGGTAACTGCGCCTGCCAGTACTGGCATAACCGCAATCAGCAGGAACGCCGTGATCAGCCAGGTCCACACGAACAGTGGCATTTTCATCCAGGTCATGCCTGGTGCGCGCATGTTGAAAATGGTCACAATCACGTTAATCGCGCCCATAATGGATGAGATACCCATTATGTGAACGGAAAACACAAAGAGTGCCGTACTGTCGCCGCTGTAAGTAGTAGAAAGCGGTGCATAGAATGTCCAGCCAAACGCCGGGCCACCGCCTTCCATAAACAATGATGCAAGCAGAATAGTGAAGGCAAATGGCAGGATCCAGAAGCTCCAGTTATTCATACGTGGCAATGCCATGTCAGGCGCGCCTATCATCATGGGCACCAGCCAGTTTGCCAACCCGGTAAAGGCTGGCATTACAGCACCAAACACCATGATCAAACCGTGTACGGTGGTCATTTGGTTAAAGAAGTTAGGCTCGACTATTTGCAATCCAGGCTGGAACAGTTCAGCCCGAATAACCATAGCCATCGCACCACCGGTTAAAAACATGATGAAGGCAAACCACAGGTAAAGTGTGCCTATGTCTTTGTGGTTGGTGGTTAATACCCAGCGCATTATACCTTTGGGTATATGATGATCGTGATGATCGTCGTGGTCAGCCGCTGCGTGATCAGGGCTAACAATGTCTGTTGCTTTACTCATGATCCGCTCCTATTGGCCTGTTGCGACGGCATTAACGTCTTTCGGTTGAATTAACTGACCGGTATTGTTGCCCCAGGCATTACGCTCGTAGGTTACTACCGCGGCAATTTCCTTCAGGCTCAGCATTTTGCCAAATGCCTGCATGGCAGTGCCGGTTTTACCGTTCAACACAATGTCGATATGCGCAGTTGGATCGTTTTGAGTAGCAATTACACTACCTTTCAGTGCAGGGAACACGCCTGGCAAGCCTTCACCATTTGGCATATGGCAAGCCGCACAAGCTGCGTTGTAAACTCGCTCACCTTCGGCCATTAGCTCTTCTTTGCTCATGCTCATTGCCAGTAGGCGTTGCTCTTCTTCACGCGCCTCACGTTGTACAGTTTCTTGTTCGCTGATCCAGGCTTCATACGCATTGGGTTCTTTGGCAATGACTACCACTGGCATAAAGCCGTGATCCTTACCGCATAACTCCGCACACTGACCACGGTATACACCGGGCTCATCCACGTTGGCCCAGGCCTCGTTGATAAAACCAGGATTCGCGTCTTTTTTCACCGCAAAATCAGGTACCCACCAGGAGTGGATTACGTCATCAGATGTGATCAGGAAACGCACTTTTTTACCGGTTGGAATCACCAAAGGACGATCAACTTCAAGCAGGTAATTCTCACCTTTCTCGAAGCGATTATTGATTTGTTCGCGTTGCGTGGCGAGCAGGGAGTAGAACTCGACTTCCCGATCCATGTACTTGTAATGCCATTTCCACTGCGAACCGGTTACCAGTACGGTAAGATCCGCTTCAGTGGTATCCTCCATGGCAATCAGGGTTTTCGCGGCAGGCACTGCCATGAATATCAGAATTAAAAACGGAATTACCGTCCAGGCAATTTCCACCTTCACACTTTCATGAAAATTCGCGGGTTTGGCACCGCGGGACTTTCTGTGCAGGTACATAGAAACAAACATGACACCGAACACCACTACTGCAATCCCTACACAAATAGAGAACATCAGCATGTGGAGATCGTATACCTGTCCACTGATTTCCGTTGCGCCGCGCCGCAAATTTAATGCCGACACGTCGTTACTTCCCGCAGCAATCGCTGTCGTTCCGACTACTAACAGAACCAATGCAGTACAGGCTTTCAGTACGCATCTCTCGAGTTGCTTCACTCAACACCTCCGTTAAGGCCCGCCAGCGTCTCACAGACCGCCCCATTGCGAGATAAAGCTTCCAGGCCCTTTATGGTTGTTTTTTGAACTAGCCTTTTAATATTTTGTGCTACTTATGTTATTTATTTGTTAAGCACTGTATAAGAATTACTCATTGTGAGAATTGCGTCCAGTCCTTTTTCGCTAAAATCTGGATTACTGGCTATTTTTCGTCCAAAACGTGCTAATTTTTCGAATTGAGGTGAGTAAGTGTTTATTAACTAATTTTTGGCGAATCAGCGGTTGTTAAAGAGGGAAAAAGAAGGGGTTAATTGAATTCTACCCGCCAAACACAAAAAAACCGGCACTAGGCCGGTTTTAAAAATGCATTATTGTGGTGCAGTGTATTATACCAATTCGCATAGAAGTTTACCCACTCAGCAGCACTGGCAGGCTTTTTAGCTAGGCTTGGTTGCGCAGGTTTGGTGGTTCCAAATCAAGCAAGCGTAACAACGCTAAAAAGTCTGCCAGTGATGCCCGAAGGGAGTGGCCAAAACGACTTACATCTGTGTTGCGCCCTCCGGACATAGAATGACTATGCCTCGGAGTTCGCGTCGTGATCTAAGTCGTTTTGACTCACTCTGAGAGGGCAAACTGCTATGCGAATTGGTATTACATCCAGTCTGCGTTGCGGATCACGCCCACCGCAATACCTTCAATGTTAAATGGCTGGTTCGCCAAATCGACTCTGATCGGTGCAAACTCTTCATTTTCTGCGTGTAACAGCACTTCTCTTCCGCGCTTTTCCAAACGCTTTACTGTTACATCTTCGTCTACCCGGGCTACCACTACCTGCCCATTGTGCACGTCAGTGGTTCTGTGTACTGCCAGCAGATCACCATCCAAAATACCAATATCTTTCATGCTCATACCGTTTACACGCAGCAGGAAATCCGCTTTTGGATGAAACAGGGCAGGATCAACCTTGTAATGTGTTTCAATGTGTTCCTGAGCCAGAATGGGCTCACCAGCAGCAACCCGGCCAATCAACGGCAAGCCCTCTTCCTCTGGTACATCGTCCAGCGGAATATTCAGTTTAATTCCGCGTGAAGTGCCAGGCAGAATATCAATCACACCTTTTTTGGCCAGCGCCTTTAAATGCTCTTCAGCCGCATTGGCTGAGCGAAAACCCAATTCGCGGGCTATCTCAGCACGCGTTGGCGGCATGCCGGTATCGGTCATGGTTGACTTAATAAGGTCGAGTACTTCTTGTTGCCGGGATGTTAGTGGACGCATAAACAGCCTGTTTTTCCATACAGTTAACTGTGAGTATATACAGGTTTACACAAATGGCAACCGGGTTTTTTGTGTGTGGTTAAATATTCTGGCTAAGTTCTGGTTAAAAATGAGCCACGAAGATTGTCTGCGTGTGCAATCCACGTGCACACCGATTACTGTGCCTTCTCTTTATCAATGTGATATCGAAGTATGCGTTCGAACTCGCTTCGCTGTTCCGCCGTGGCAAAACTCTTGCGCGGAAAAACGTGGTAGAGGTATCCGGTTACTTGCAACAACAGGTCAGGCCCCGCCACGCTCACTTTACCAAGCGCTCCCCATTTATGCAGGGTTTCATTGGCGATAGTTTTCTCGAACAGGCCTTCCTCTTTTAGCGTGTACTCGTGTGTGCCCAACACACCATTTGATTCCTTTGACATAATAAGTACGCAACCGATACACCATGCGCTGTACACCAACGTGGCAAGTAAGCCCGCTAACAAGGCACCCGCAATCAGTATTAGCCAGGTGGGCGGTGTGGTAGGCATTCCCCTGGTAAAGCAGATATAAGCAATAACGGCCAATACAACCGCGACCATGTATTTATAGGTAAACGAAGCCATTGCAATGTAGCGGATATTAAACCGCAGCAAATCTGCTTTCGTGATGTGCGTGTGAATAGTGATATTTTCCATCTCTGTCCCTGATAATCACAACAATCGCTTCGGCTTGCTAATTCACTAAATTAACTAATCAGCCAGGCGGATTCCATTGCCGGCACCCTGCCTTTCAGTCCACCTTGTAAGGGTTCACTGGCCAAAACCGGCTGCATTTTCGCGCAGCCATAGAGTTCATGCAGTTCAGCTTCGGTGACCGAAAATGGCGGGCCACTGTGAAGCGCCTGATCGTATTCAAACGTAATTAATAAGTGACGCGCTTCTGGTGCAGTTGTAAGCAGCGTTTTCACGTAAGGCCTGCGCATATCTGCCGGTAACGCCACCAGTGCGGCACGGTCGTATACGGCATCTATTTTACCTATCATTGCCTGGGTGATCGATAACACATCGCCACAGAAAATGGTGATGTCGGTGGCAGCATAACAGGTAAACTCGCCGATTTGTGTTACCTCAGGAACACTACCCAGCTCCTTAAAATACTGCTGCACTGCCGATTCATTCAGCTCAATACCCACCACTTCGCAGCCGCGCTGTAACAGCCAGGTCATGTCTTTGGATTTGCCGCACAAAGGCACCAGCACTCTTTTGCCGTCAGTTAACCCGGCGGTGTCAGCGAAGCGTGTTAAAAAGGAATTGATGTCACGCTGATGAAAGCCAATTTCGCCCCGTTCCCATTTGTCGTGCCAAAACGCATGCTGCATACTGCCTCCTACTACGCTAATACAGACAATTTACTTATTGTTATGGTTTTTTAAACGGATTGTCCAGCACATGCGAGCGCACGGCTGGCTGTACTCTGCCGCCGTCCATTGCATCTATCATATGCAGTAACGCCGGACTGGTAACCTGTTTTATCTCACCAAAATAACTGTGTCCTTTGGGCATATCAAAGGTGTTGTTGAAGTTATCGCAATCCACTTCGTAAACATTCCTGGGCACCTTACTGAGTTCTTCCACCCCGGTCATGCCCAAACGTTTGGAGAGTTGCCGGTTTTTCAGGTTTGCGACTTTGCTGGCAGGCATCGCAAGATCATCGCTGGCATAATACACCACCAGATTACGTGTGACTCTTGGCAGCATAGCGCCGCTTCTGCCAGGTTCAAGACAGTGGTTTACCACGTCAGCTGCCACCATAAACACATTGCGGAACAATAAAGGCACCATACCGGCGTGATCATTGCGCCCCCAGTATTCTATAGCATTGCGCAACACCCGGTTGCCCATTGAGTGTGCCAGCACGTTAATTCGGCGCATACAGGGATCGGGTTTCGCAGCCTCCTCTTTACGCCAGGTATCAAATTTAGACAACATCCTGGAAAAGGCATTGGCGCTGAAATCTGCCGCCTTTTGATCGTCCCAGTAGTCATCCAGCACACTCACAATGGGATCGTCATCACATGGCCATATCAGCGGTACAACCAGTGCAAGATGTTCACTTCGTCCCTTGTTCACGAGCCGCTGTAATTCTTCTGCCCGGTCAAATACATCAGGCTCCATGTTGTTGTTAAAGCCATGTATGTAAAGCAGAACCTGAGTGTTGCGTTGTAGCCCTTTCAGGTACTCGAAAAACGCTTTGCTGCCTATTTCCCGGTAATCGTCTTTACCCAGGCGTTCGCAGAAATACATGTCGGTGCCCGGTCGGGTTACCTGCCGGTCAAAAGCGATTTTACGGTTCACACGTGTACGTGATGACCCTTTAGGTGTACGGTTTGTCGCAAAAAGCATAGTGCCTCCTTGAGCTTGTGTCAGCAGGCGCTACACCGTTTAATTCGCAGTATGACTTCCATGCCTGTCTGTATCGTGGATGAATTTACCTTAGCAAAGGTATGTAATGAGTATAGGCGTTGTAGCTGCGTTTGCTTAGCAAATTGTGGTAGTGTTAATCCGCCAACACGACGCAGTTGCGGCCAATCTCTTTAGCGTGGTACAGCGCCTTGTCTGCGCGCTGAAACAATGCATCAAACTCTTCCAGGTGATTCGAAACCGCAACACCAATACTGGCAGTGACCGACAGCGTTGCTTTGCCGGTCTGAATATCCAGTTCCTCCAGCATAGTACGGATCTTTTCGGCAATAAGTTGAGCTTGTTGCAGGCTGGTATCCACACAAAGCAGGGCAAACTCTTCGCCGCCCCAACGCACCAAACGGTCGTTCAGGCGGACATTCTTAAACAGGGTTTCGGCACATTGCTGAAGCACCTTATCGCCAGCATCATGCCCATAGGTATCATTCACCCGTTTAAAGTGGTCCAGATCGATCACCAATAACGCCGTATTTAACTTTAGTCTGCTATCTGGAAACAAATGCCTGAATTCAAGGGCAAAACCACTGCGGTTTAGTGCGCCAGTAAGCGGATCGTGACTGGAAAGTGTTTTGTAGTGTTCAGACTCTTCCTTCAAATGACTGGAAAAATGGGTAAGTTGAGACAGTCTGTTGGCATCATTGGCCAAACGCGCCTGCTGCACTTTCAACAACCTGCCAAGAAAAATCACGTTAAACACCAGCCAACCAACTCCCACAATGGCGTACCAGAAACTCACCGGTAGCCATTCTCCTTGCAGGACAATCTGGTCGACCCGCAATGTATGTTGCCCGGCCAATAGCGGCGGAGCCACGTCAAACACCACATCCAACTGAGGGGTGGTGTTTTGCAGGTCAAAAAGGTTCATGTCTGATAAGTGCCAGGCGCTGGCAGGGATCGTTACATCCGCTAATTCCCCCTGTTTACTAAAAACGTAATCGAGACCTGTTAGTACCTCATTGGCATAGTGCTGTTCGCTGGGTGGGACGTAGGCGTGCAGTTTTACACGAAGACGCTCATTCGGGCCGGTGTAACTCAGGTAAAACGTGGCTGTGCGATACGCGGAATAATCCACCGCAGCTTCCGGTGGTTTCACTTTAATACTCGCACCGCAGTAACTGCTTTGGTCGGGATTAACCACCTCACACACAAAACTCAAATCCTGCTGTGATTGCCAGTTTCCTTGTGTGTTACCCCCGTTTTGCCCGTCGTGAAAAACATAGCTTTCATGCACGTAGTAGGGCACTAATGGCAAGGTTTTTTCCGGTAGTAACTGATGTCCCCACAACGCCAAAACGGCCACAACGGTAGACAGTGTTAGCAACTGATACAGTTGAGACACAGCAGCCCTCACCGGGGAATGCAGCTTGCTATCATTCATAATGCAATACAGCCATCGGCATGCTCAACGCGTGTCAACCCGCCTAACATTTGACTTAAGATTGCTTAACTTTTAACTAGTGCGGAATATTTGTCAAATAGCAGGCCAGCAAATACAGGCCGAGATGGGACGGCGTTGAGGGTGTGCCCGGCATAAAGCCGGGCAGGTGGTGTAGTGCTAGCTTTGCTTGTGCGCGGAATAGCCGGTCCAGAGTGCAATGAGCAGTAACGGAAGATTGATTTGCAGAGCAGCACTGCTAAAACCCGCTTCGCCAAACACTGCAAAATAGACCAGCAAAAAGCACAGTGTCAGCAAACTAAACGCCTGTTTTAGCTGTCTGGTAACATGCTGTTGAGATTTAGCCGTTAATGCCAGCACGCAAAGCCCACATAGCACCACCCAAAAACTCAGCGTAGGTGACAGGCTAACAGCAAAATACGCAGCAGCACTGGCCACCAGCGCGCCGGGCGTTCCCCATACCAATGCTGGCCATAACAGGTTTAAGGCGTCCTGTGTTTTGCGCTTTTTCAACCAAATATTCATGCCGGTTGCTGAGATAATGGTAAGCATCATACCCAGAATAATGAACAGCACCTTGCCTGGCATCCCCCAAAAATCACCAAAGTGAAGGCGATAAACCGACCATAGGATCTGCTTGCCACCGTCGCCCGCACCGTATCCGGAGACACTGAGGAATTGCCCGGCTGAGTTGTACTGGTAGTTTTCTGAATAAGTGAACCTACCCGGCTCTTTTACAAAAAACTCAATAAACTGCTGTGGCGTACCTGGATCGTGAATAGCGAAGAAAATCAGATTATTCCGATCTATTCGCTCGAACAAATCGCGCATAGCCTGACCAATTTCTGGTGGCGCGACTTCTTGTTCCAGTACCGGCTCAGGTGTAAACACCTGGTCGTAAACAGCCTGATTGTCACCACCATAAAAGGCCTGCGAAATAATGGTAACCAGAATACCAGCCAAACCAAAATACGCGCCGGTTACCGCTATCATTAAGTGAAATGGCGTGCCCCACACACTCAGGCGATTGTGCAAATCAATGTTACTTTTCAGGCCATCGCCACCTGCGCGGAATCGAAATGCATCCTTTACTATTCGAGGATGCGCCAACAAACCCGACACAATTAACGCGCAAAGCAGCGCGCCACAGGTACTCACGAAAATCATGCCAAAGGTGGCTGGCAAGTGAAGATACATGTGTAAATCGCCCAGCATGCGTGTCCAGGTAACGGTTTCCTGCTCAATGAGATCGCCGTTGGCATCCACGAAATGCGCAGTGTTGTCGTCTTCCATGACTAATCTGGGGATCCCAGAGCCCGGAAACACAAAGTAATAGTGATGCGTGTCTGCGGTATAACGCTGCGCGAATTGGGCATAGGCCTTTTCTACCTGCGCAATAGAGAAGCTGTCGGATTCCTCGATATAAGGCTGCTCCCAGCGCTCAAACTCCAGATGCAGCACCGCTACTGTACCAGACAAGCAAATAAGATACATAAACGCACTTACCAGCAAGCCGAGCCAGGTGTGAGAAGCCAATGAACGCTTACTTAAACTCTGTGTGAGGGGTTGTTTAGCCATGTGCCACTCCAAATAAATACAGCGCGGCCACGGCAGCCAACACGACTGAAAACAATATGTGACGTAATTTGTGCTCAGACATAACATACCAGTAAGCTAGTACGCCCCATACCAGCGGCAGAATGATCACGCCGGTAGCCATTTGCTTTGGTTCGGAAATGGGTAACTGATAAACCAATGCCACCACAATTAAACTGAATGTCACCATCTGTACAATCAACACATACAAAATATGCCAGCTGGTTAGCGCAATAGCTTTACCCTGCCATTGCCATTGGTGTGGGGGCTTGTCGGCATCAGGTTTTGTCTTTTCTGCCTTCGCATGACGGCCGATACCCAGCCATACCATAATTGCCGGTAAACACAACCCAACGGTTATGCCAAACTCTGTTCCCAAAGCATTACACCAGGCAACAATACTGACTGCGATGCCAGCCCAGCCGGCATATGCCCAACGCTTTTTTTGCGTAGCCCAGCCAATATAGATGGCGTAACAGGCCAGCGCACTTAAGGCCACAGAGACAAATAGTGTCGTGGTCATAGGTACCTTTCGATCATGCTATTTCGATAAAAAATGTTGCCACCAAAGCAGACAGCCCTGCGGCATACGTTCATTCCGGCGTCCAACGCTAACAGGATACGTTACACTCCAGGCTCATGAATAAATAACGCAAACGATAATAATTAACGTTTACAAAATATTCAATGGTAGTAACCGTTTAAAATTGTTCAATAATCCTGTATTTTGGCTACTCACGAATGATAAAAAGCCATTCTATTCACTCAGTGACTATTTTCTAATCAACCTTGCCCTTGCTTGTAAAAGGAAAGTGGGATGATCAAGCCTCAGCAGCGCTATTTATTGGCGTATGGCGTTATGTTGCTAACCTTTGCCATACTGGACGGTGTTTGGCTGGGCGTGGTTGCCAAAAACCTGTATGCATACAGTTTGTCAGGTCTGCTAAGAAGTGACTTAATTGTTTGGCCCTGGATAATTTTTTATCTGGGCTATTGTGGCGCTATATTGTATTTGGCGGTGATCCCAAGCCGGCGTTATCGCCTTACCGCATTTGTGCGCGGCGCTGTATTAGGTGCAGCAGCTTATGGCGCTTATAACCTTACGTGTTACTCCATTATTGCCGACTGGCCAATTCCCATTACGTTAATCGACTGGATGTGGGGTACTACCGCCACTGCCCTGGTCAGTATTTCTGGTGCCATGACCTTTCGGTATACTGATAAATAACTTCAATCTGATAGCCTAATGCCATTCGTGTTAAGCATTGTATAAGGATTTCGTGCTACACTACGCGGGATTTTTATTGCACAGGATTTATTGTTCATGTCTTGGATGCGTCAGGCTTTGCTTAACGTGTTTCGCTTACCGGTAAAATGGCTGGTTAGCACCAAAAGCACCCCCGCGAATGTTGAAGCGGAGTTGGGCATAGACAAATCACGGCCAATTATTTATTTGCTGCCAACCAATTCACTTACGGATCAGCTGGCACTGCAAATGTCTGCTGAAAAACTCGGCCTGCCCAACCCAATGGGACAGGTAACGCTGGCTGACCGGCACTATCCGGCCAGTTTGTTCTTGCGTCGAACCGCACCGCTGTTTCGCAAGCACGCCAAAGAAACCGATATAGAGCACGTATTTGCCGAGCTGTTCCACCTTCATCGCGATCACAGCAATATTGATGTGCAAGTTGTGCCAGTTTTTGTTTCCTGGGGCAGGGCGCCAGACAAAGGCAAGCCAGGTATTGCCGATTTAATAACCGATGTTGCTGCACCCAGCTGGCTTCGCAAATTTTTTATTGTGCTATTTTTGGGCCGCGATAACTTTATAAGTTACAGCAAAGCTGTATCTTCGCGCAGCATGGCCAATCAGCGCGGCACGGATGAAACCATTGCACACAAACTAGTGCGGGTCGCCAGCACCCACTTCCAGCGCAAACGCCAGGCTATGACAGGGCCAACCCTGTTAGACCGTCAGCAACTAAACAATGCCGTACTGGGCTCTGAGAGTGTTAAGCATGCTATAGCCGAAGAGAGCCGTTCCAAACGCATTCCGGCAGATAGAGCAAAAGCCCTGGCCACCGAGTACATTCAGGAAATAGCGGCTGACTATCGCGAAGGTCTGATCCGCTTTGGTGATCGCCTGCTCACGCGGATTTGGAACAAAATTTACAATGGTATACACGTCGGTCACGCCAATCGCATTCGCGAACTGGCCAATAACGGCCATGAAATAATCTACGTGCCTTGCCACCGCAGTCATATGGATTATTTACTACTCACTTACGTGATTTATCACGAAGGATTAGTAACGCCGCATATTGCCGCCGGTATTAACCTGAACTTCTGGCCGGTTGGCGGCATTTTCCGCCGTGGCGGCGCCTTCTTCCTGCGCAGGAGTTTTGCCGGTAACAAGCTATACACCGCGGTATTCCGCGAATACCTGGAACTGCTGTTCAGAAAAGGCTATGCGGTGAAGTACTACCCGGAAGGCGGACGAAGCAGAACAGGGCGCCTGATACCGCCGAAAACCGGCATGCTGGCAATGACCATTCAGGCTGCGGTAAAGGGCATCAACCGTCCGATCAGTCTGGTACCGGTTTATATTGGCTACGAAAACGTGATGGAAGTGAAGAGTTACCTTAACGAGCTAAAAGGCAGTTCGAAGAAAAAGGAATCCAACCTACAGGTATTCTCAGCCATCAGTAAGCTGAAAAACTACGGCCACGGGTTTGTGAATTTTGGCGAGCCGCTTAGTCTTACCCAGTTTTTAGATACCCAAGCGCCAGACTGGCGTAAGTGCCAGTTGGACAACCCCGATAAAAAGCCTGCCTGGTTAACACCAACCGTGAACGGCCTGGCTTCAGAACTCATGACCCGGGTTAACAGCGCCGCAGCTATCAACGGCATGACATTAACTGCCCTGTGCTTACTGGCTTCCAAAACCCAGACCATGAGTAAACAGGAACTGCAGCAGGCAATGCAGGATTACCTTACGCTATTTGCTAACGCGCCTTACAGCAGTGATGCAACCCTGCCTGAAGAAGACGCAGCGCAACTATTGGCTAATACGCTTAAGCTCGAGCGCTTACAGGTAACTGAAGACAGCTACGGAACGCTCATCAGCCCTCAGCCGGGCAACGCTGTTTACCTTACCTACTACCGCAACAACATCATCCACTTGTTTGCCTTACCTGGTGTGATCATGAAGGCGGTATTTGCACACCAGAAAATTGAAAGAACCAGCATTCTTCAATTAATCGCCGCGCTGTATCCACTGCTACAACGCGAGTTGTTCATGCATTTCTCTCAGGATGAAGCCCTGGCTTACACCTCTGATCTGATTGATGCCTTCAAGCAATCCGGCATGCTGGTGCAACGCGGTAGGTATCTGATGCCACCCGATGCCGACAGCCCCCAGTTTCATTCCAGCTGGCTGCTGAGCCGCTGCATGCAGGAAACCCTGCAACGCTATGCCGTGGTGTTAACCCTGTTGAAACGTGAAAAGGTGATTAGTCGGGCGGAACTGGAGCGCGAGAGTAAAACAGTAGCCGAACGCTTGTCGAAGTTGTATGGCATGCATTCCCCTGAGTTTTACGACAAAAATGTACTGTCGAGCTTTATCAGTGCCTTGCGCGATAACCATTGGCTCGATAGCGGTGAAGGCGGCAGTCTGAAGTATTCAGAGGAAGCGTCTGCGCTGCGTCGCGACGTTATTGCGCTGGTGTGGCCTGAAATAGCCCAACACCTGGAAAAGGACATTTTACATGCAGATGGCAGGGAGCTAGGGAATGACGATCCAGCGATTTGATCAGGAAATGATTGCCGAATTGCGGGCTCAGGCAGAAGCCAGCCCGCGAAGAAGGGCACATAAGAACATTCATTCTGATTACCAACAACCCGTGCAGCGATTGTTTGTTTGCATGCTGCCCGATTCCTATGTTCGCCCACACCGGCACAGTCAGCCCACCAAGTGGGAGTTCTTCCTGGTAATCGAAGGCATGCTTGAACTGCTGTTCTTTGATGAGCAGGGCGAATTAACCGAACGGATTGCACTGGGCCCAACCAGTGATTGTTTTGGTGTAGAGATCCCGCCTAATACCTGGCATGCCACTGTTTGCCATGCACCGGTTACCTTTGTAGAGGTAAAGCAAGGCCCCTACGAAGTGAGTGATGACAAGGATTTTGCGCACTGGGCACCGGCGGAAAATACGGCGGGTGTTGCTGAATTTGTGGCTCGCATGAAGCAGTTGCGACCAGGGCAAAGCGCGCAACGTAAAGCGGGCTGAGCAGTCGACTACTCAGCCGCGATAACTTCGCCCGATGCATTGCGGTTTGTGCGATTTGATAAGCTGGACTGATAATAATCAGCAGGCACAATTGCACCTTTGGCCCCAATCACTACACCCGCGACGTCGGCTCCCATGGTTGCTGCCACTTCGCTTGAGTACCCAGCCAGCCTGGCGGCAATAAAGCCACCAATAAAGGCATCGCCTGCCGACGTAGTATCAACCACCTTATCCACGGGATTTACCGCAACGGAAGTGTGTTTACCCTGCTGATAAATTTCAATGTTGTCGGCACCGCGCTTTAACACGATTTCGTCTATATTCAGGTTGTGCAGGTAGCGTACTATGGCGTGTTCATCAGAATGTGAGAACAGTGCAGCGTGATCATCGCCGCCGGGAAAGGCCAGGTCACACGCAGCATAAAAACGGGTGATCCAGTCACGCGCTTCCTGTTCAGACACCCACAACAGTGGCCGGTAATTGGGGTCGAACACTATGCAAGCACCGCGCTCCCGGTAGCTAGCCAAAGCACGCAATAATTGTTCGCGCTGCGGCACATCTAATATCGCAACGGTGATCCCCGAGACGTACACCATATCAAAGCAGGTATCGGGCAGTGTAACCAGGTTAAGCAGATTACGCGCCGCGGAGTGACTGCGCCAGTAAGAAAAACTGCGCTCTCCGCTGTCATCTGTACTCACCAGATACATGCCAACCGTATGCGTGCGACTACGGGCAACATAGCGGGTATCGAGCCCTTCCAACTGCATGGTATCAATCATTTGCTGACTTAACGCATCATTGCCCACGGCAGTAACATAACTCACCACACAATCGGGCAAATTACGCTTTAAATACACGGCAGTATTGAAGGTATCGCCAGCAAACCGTTTATTCAGGGTATGCGGATCCTTCGGCGAGAGCTCTACCATGCACTCGCCTATGATTAAACAACTTGGCATAACGGGTTCCGGTTAAGCTTTTAAGCGACTTTCTTTGAGCTGATAAGTATCGCGATAGATGCCGCGAGCGGCTTCTTTGGCAAACTCAGCCACCACCGGTATTTGCGATTTAGGGAAGGTCACCGCCGGCGCAGTTACACCAACCGACGCTACTACCACGCCGCGGTTATCGCGCACCGGTACCGCCAGACAACGCACGTCTTTATTGTATTCTCGCTCGTCTACCGCATAACCTAATGCTTCCACGCGCTTCAACTCTTCGCGTAGCTGATCGATATCCGTAATGGTGTATTCGGTGTGCTTCTCCATGGGGTGTTCTTTCAGGATGAGCTCAAGATTGTCGTAATACAGGAACGCCAGGAACACTTTGCCACCCGCCGAGCAATGCAATTGAGCCTGCACGCCAGGACGTTTGGACACCATGAGAGGATTAGGACTGTCTACTACTTCTACAATTAAGATACTGCCATTGTTGGGTACAGCAAGGTGAGCAGTATGACCACTTTTCAGCGCCAAACGCTGAATGTGGGGGATCGCAAGCTGGTGCATGCGATCAGAATTAATAATGTGTAACCCCAGTTTCATGAGATCAGTACCGCAGTAGTAACGCTTACCACGCTTTTCCAGCATTTGTTCGTTACACAGGGTTCGCAGCAACCTGAAAAGCGTTGTACGCGGTAAATCCAGTGCCACTTCCAGGTCATGCATTGTCATTCCGTTTTCGCTGTTGGCCAGCAAGCGGAAAATCTGACAAGCATGGTTAACACTCGGTATCAGATAACGTTCCATAATCACTTCCAGGGTTACACAATTGTTAATATTGTATTATTTTTAATGTGCTATTACTATCGCAATTCATTCGGCGGGAAGCTATCCATATCGCCGTAATCCAGGTTTTCCCCGGCCATTCCCCAAATAAATGCGTAGTTAGATGTGCCCGCACCACAGTGAATTGACCAGGGTGGTGACAGTACTGCTTGCTCGTTTTGAACAAAGATATGACGGGTTTCCTGAGGCTCACCCATAAAGTGACACACTGCCTGACCGTCGGCTACATCAAAGTAAAAGTATACTTCATTACGGCGATCGTGCTGGTGCGCAGGCATGGTGTTCCACACACTGCCAGGCTTCAGACGGGTTAACCCCATTTGCAACTGACAGGTTTCCACTACCGTGTTAATCATTAGCTGGTGAATATCACGTTCGTTCGACGTTGCCTGACTGCCCAGGTGAAGTACCTTCGCATCTTGCTTGCCAATTTTCTTGTTGGTAAACGCATGGTGAGCCGGTGCTGAGTTCAGGTAGAACTTGGCGGGCTTAGCCGGCTCATTGGAGTAAAACGTGACTGACTTGTTGCCTTTTGCCAGATACAGCGCTTCTTCTGCAGCCAGTGCGTATTCTTCGCCGTCAGCCACAACCGTCCCGTCGCCACCCACGTTAATAATGCCTAACTCGCGGCGATCCAGAAAATGCTCTGATTTCAGTGCATCCAGTGTTTCCAGTGCCAGCGGGCTGTCGGTAGGTACGGCGCTGCCTACCATGAAACGCTCGTAGTGACTGTAAATCCAGTACACTTTGCCCGGCTGCATGAGTTTATCGGCCAGAAAGGTATCGCGAAGTTCAGTGGTGTCGTAGCCTTTTACTTCGCGCTGTCCCACTGCATACCTGACTTCGTACTCAGTTTTGTTTGACATAATGTCGGTTCCTCAAATGGTTTATCGGGCCAAAAAGCCGCCGTCTACGGCGAGAATATGACCATTGATGTAATTACTTGCACTGCTAGCCAGGAATACAGCAGCCCCTTGCAGATCGGCAGTCTCGCCCCAACGAGCCGCCGGAATTCGCTTCAGAATCTCCGTGCTGCGTTCAGGGTCGTCCTGCAGAGCCTGGGTGTTGTCGGTTCGGATATAGCCCGGCGCAATCGCGTTAACCTGCACATTGTGCTGCCCCCACTCATTCGCCAATGCCTTGGTGAGTCCTGCTACCGCGTGTTTGCTCGCTGTGTAGGCTGGCACCGTAATGCCGCCACTGTAGCTCAGCATAGATGCAATATTGATGATCTTTCCTTGCTGGCGCGCAACCATGGATTTGCCAATTTGCTGGCATAAAATAAAGGTCGCATCCAGATTTACCTGCAATACGTTTTGCCAGGCTTCCAGTGGGTAATCAACGGCCGGACTGCGGTATATCGTGCCGCCATTGTTCACCAAAATATCAATCTCACCATAGACCGCTTGTGCCTGTTCAGCCAGGGCAATCACTGCGTTGGCATCTGACAAATCTGCCGCCAACTCGGTTGCAGTGCCACCTGCCTGCTCAATCTTACTTACCGTTTCCTGGCATCCCCCAATACGGCTGGCTGCGCATATTACTTTGGCGCCGGCAGCCGCCAACCCCATCGCCAATGCCTGTCCAATACCCCGGCTGGCTCCTGTTACCAGGGCTACCTTGTCGACTAAACCAAAGTCTGGCTTACTCATTGATGCACACTCCTTTCTATACCGTATTGTGAGTGGTGATAGTGTGGTCGCTGCTCCAAATGTGAAGCAAGAAAACCGTTATTGAACACGCCAAAACCAGCAATTATGTTCAAATGTGAAACTTATTCTGACGCGGCAACCTCTACCGCGTAGACATGCACCGGACCGTGCATGTTCGAGCGGAATACCACCCATTTGCCATCTGGTGTAAATGTTACGTTGGGTTCCAGCCGATAGTCGTGTTGCTGCATGTTAACCAGCCGCTCGGCTTTGAGTACCGCGGGCTTAATCAGCTCTGCTGCATTGGGTGCGCTAATGCCTGCCACATCGTTGATCGGCTCATCGCGAAACAGATAAATCCATTTGCCATCTTCTGCGCGGGCCACCATTTCATGGTCGCCACCGTCACCGGCAAACACGCTGCCGTCCGGCGAAATATTAAAATGTACCGACCAATAATCCCGTGGCATATGCCGCCATACGCGCTCGCCGGTGTTCAGGTTGTAGCTTGCCAGCCAGAACACTTCACCACGCGGGGTTTGCAGGTCGTAGAAAATCCTCTCACCACTGGCATCAAAAAACTCATGCCCGGCAATTTCCATATTCATACTGCGATGATGGACCTTTTGCTGACCTGTTCCATCTGCGCGTATCGTCCAAACGCGATCAACCTTGTGCCATGGGCCTTCATGGCAGTACATGATTTGCTCGGGATCATTGGGTGAAAACTGAATGTGGTTAAGCCAGTCAGTGGCTTTCAGCAAGGTTTTCTGCTCACCGGTTGCAATATTAAAGGTGAACATTTCCATGGGAATACGGGCTTCCAGGCGCTCATTGATCCGCACTTCCTTGGCGTCGGCAAACGTAAGGGGTTTGCCATCGGGTCCAAGCGCTTCGTAACGCGCCTCAAATCGGCTGTCGCGCGGGCCCGCTTCCATGTTGTAGGCGTGTTCGGCAAACGCGCCAATTAACAGGGTTTCATTGCTGTTAATCGAGTGAATTTTACCTCTGGGAATGGCGCCCAGTTCCGTTACCTCACCGGTATCCAAACTCACGCGCAGCAATTGTGTTGGCTGTTGTAACTCATTGCCAGGGTGCACCATTTCGCCGTTTTGACGGGCAATTTGAGTAAGGTATACGCTGCGGGATTGTTTACCCACGAACAAAATGCCGGCATCCGGGTGTTCGTAAATGCGTTTTACCGACAGGTCGGTTAAATCTACCACTGCCACACCGCGTGGGTTATCCACCGAGATCACCATTTTATCGCCTTCGGCGGTATAGGCGTTCTGATGGAAGTACAGTGAACGCGAGCCTGGCTCCTCCGACAATCGCACGATGCGATGCCCGGTATCGGGATCCACCCAGTCTTTAGGAACGGCCGCTGGTTGACTGTCCTGTGCGACCTTCTCGGCGGCCACCGGGGAAGTAACCGCGCTCTCGGTGGCTGGCTGACAACCCGCCAGTGCCATGCCTGCAACAAGTATGGCTAACAATGAGTACTTCATGCGTGGAGAGTTCATGTTAACGGCCCACCGGGTTTTTGCCCCATAGCTGGTCGTAAGACCAACCGGACAGATCTTCAACAATGGCTTTATGTTCAGCTGAAGCTGGCGTTTGCTGACCGTCTTTGAAGCGCTCAATTTCCGCCATCAGCACTTCATGGGTTTCTTTGCTTAACCTGAACTTAGTAGACACATAAAAGCCGAATAACAACACCACTAATGGCCCGGCTACCAGCATCACCATTATGGTAGTAATTGCCTGTGGATCCTGTACATCTGCTCCGGAAACAAAGCCGCCGGCCTCAAGAATGATACCCACCGACATCACCGCAACCGCTTGTGTGGCCTTGCGAATAAAGGTCATCACACCGGCAAAGCTGCCTTCACGGCGTCGTGCTGTAACGATCTGGTCGACATCCGCCATATAGTTATAAGTATTCCAGGGAATATAATTGAGCGCACCGCGACCAAGCCCGGCTACAATCACGCCGACGGCCAACCATAGCGCACTGAAGGTTTCGGTGGTCAGGTACAAGGTAAGCAGCGCAATGATGCCCGCAATGTAAAGTAAAATCGCAATGCGGTATGTTGGCGCGGGGCCAAAGCGCATAACCAGCGGAATAGCACAAGCAACCGCAACCAGTTGTGCAACATAGGTGATCGCCATCATTTCAGACGCTATTACCACTGAGCCGCCAATAGCGAACACCACAAAGTAAGTGAATACCGCGTTGAACACGTCCTGGCTGATATAGCCGCCTAAGTACATCCCCAGATGCAGGCGGAACGCGCGAATACGCAGCGTAGACGACAAGTTTTTAAACAGGGTTTTCAGGGTGCCAGCCACTGTCCAGTTGTCGTCTCGCTTTACTTCTTCTTCGCTGAGTTCGCTGATATCGCGTTCCCAGGTAAAGTACCAAACGGCGAACACCACCAGCATAAATACCGCAGAGAAAATAGAGCCCATGATCAGGAAGGTTTCAGCAGACTCTTTGCCACCCACAGCACTCACGATCCAACTAGGTAGAATACCGGCAAAAATTGCCGAGATTTGACCGGTCAGAATACGCGCACCGGCCAGTTTGGCTTTCTGCTTGTAGTCATCGGTCATTTCTGCGGCCAGCGTTTCGTAAGGAATAATAACCGACGCGTACACCAGTTCGAAGAACACGTAAGTGACCAGGTAATACCAGTATTCCTGCCCACTTACCCACATCAGCGCAAAGCTGGGCAGCAATGGGATAGAGCCAATCAAAAACACCCGGCGACGACCGAAGTTGCGGCCAATTCTGGTGCTGCCCAGGCCATCGGAGATGTGTCCAATCAATGGACTGGCAACCGCATCCAGAATACGAGCAATCGCGAAAATCGACGCAGCCTGTACTGCCGACAAGCCGCAAAACGTGGTGTAGAAAAATAAAATCCACCCACTGATCACAGCCATAGAGCCTGCGCCAAGAATATCATTCAGGCCATAGGCTACGTAGTTTACCGGTTTAAGCTGACGTCGGGTCATGACTGCTCCTCCCTGATCGGTCTTTAAATGTAGGCGTTCATGAATTCAACCAGGGCGAGGATCGCCATGGACTGACCATACGGCATGGAAGTCAGCGGTATGTCGCGATAGCCTTGCAGATCATCAAACACTGGCGTACCAAACGATACCTGCTGTAGTTCGCCGGTTTCATCGATGTTTTCCAATACTGCTTTAATGGCTTTAATCGCGCATGGTGCGTATTCGTCGCTGATATAACCTTTGCGAACTGCTTTTAAAATGCCATACGCAAAGCCCGCAGCAGCCGATGCCTCAAGATACGAATCCGGATCGTCCAGCAGGGTATGCCACAAGCCACCTTGATCCTGAGTTTTCACCAGCGCCTTTATCTGGGCTTCCAGAGTTTCAATCAGGAACATGCGCAAGCCATCGGTTTCTGGCAGATCCAGCAATTCGATGAATTCAGGAATGGCGATAGTGACCCAGCAATTTCCACGCGCCCACAAGGCGTCGGCGAAGTTGTGACGGCCATCAAATGTCCAACCGTGAAACCACAGGCCAGTTTTGCGATCGGCCAGGTATTTGATGTGCAGCATAAACTGACGCTTCGCCTCTTCCACATAGTGCGGGCGGTCCAGCAACAAGCCAATTTTTGCCAGAGGCAGCACACTCATCATGAGCGTGTCATCCCACATTTGCTGATAGTTCTCAGAGTTAAATACGATGTGCTGAATGCCGTTTTCTTCGGTACGCGGAATACCGTCCATGATCCACTCGGCCCATACGTCCAGGTACGGCAGATAGCTGCGGTTACCGCTGCGTTCCTGCATATAAGCCAGGGTTAGAAACGGTGACATGGTGTTCACGTTTTTGGTAGGTGTACCCGCTGCGAAACGATTTTTAAACCAGTCTTCAATGATGTCACGGGCTTTGTCGTCACCGGTAATATCCCAGTACTTCAGCAAGCCGTACAACCCCACGCCGTGGGTCCACTCCCAGTCGTTCCAGCCCTTGGTGTCGATTACCCGTCCGTCGTCCAGTTTTAGCAGGAATTCGCCGGTTTCATCGGTAATGTTTACCAGGTTGTCGATGAGTTTATCGATACTTTGGCGAACAGTTGCATAGGCAATATCATGAGCAATTGCGGGCATAGTGGATCCTTTACCTTACAAAAAGTTAATGCATACTCAAAGTACTGTCGGAAAAGAGAGAATAAGCGACAGGTACTCCAAATGTTTCAAATAGGGTGAATCGGTTTCATCGTTTCACTGTACACGAATTCACATATTGTTAACGTCGTTTAACGTTTTTGTTTCATATGCGAAATTCTTTTTCAGCACTGAACTTTCAGGCTGATTTTTAACGCTGTATCCCAGTGTGCTCCCGATGAGGAGCAGGTTTGCCACAGGCAAACTGCCGGTAGGGGCAGCGCCTGCAGCGGGCACTTTGTTAGCGGGTAAGTGAGTTACTCCAGCGCATTACCAACCAGGGCTAAATTCTGAATGGCTGCCAAGCCCCATTGCGACGCGTCGTTGGTGGAAATCCACGGCGCTTCATCGATGGGGTTGAGCACGTTTGGCCCTTCAACGTGAGTAGTCTGCAATTGACTGGACAACCCGTTTAACCCCGCGAATTCCTGTTTCGCGTCAAACTCTTTCCAGGCCCGTTTTGCCAGTTGCACGTCACCGTTGTGATAGGCGGTATAGGCGGTTAACCGGGAATGGGCAGCTTTGAGGTTGGGGCGCTTGGCAATACCCAGTGCAGCTTTCTGCGTTTCCTCATCGGCATTGTACAATCTGCCGTACTCCATCCAGGCTTGCTTATAGGCTGGAATATCAATGAGTTGATTTAGCTCGGCATTCATTTCTACCAAGCCAAATACTGAACTCAGATGAGAGATTGACGGTTCGTCCAGTTCATAGGGCAGCAAGGTTTGTGTCGCCGTGTCGTAGCCAAACGCGCCGGCAAAGAACCCCAGCGGATGCTCGCCAATAACGGTCATGGCGTTTACCAGGCGGTCGCGGTATTGCTTATCACCGGTGCGCTCCCAGGCGGTTAGCCAGTTAGCGGCAGTAGAGCCCCAATCGGTACCCACGCCAATTTTTGCCATTCCCGGCAACGGATTTTCGCGTGCTACTTTGCGGGTTGGGTTTAATACGCCCAATGCCTGGTCGGCATTGATCACTTCATTCAGTACATCGCCGGTTCGGTCGTCGCCCGTAATGTAATAGTGGAAGCGGCGGTAAGCAGCGGTGCTGATCCGCATTTGCTTGGCGCTGCACCCCCAGTGCTGCACGTTATGGCGGGTTCCCAGACCTTTAAATTTACCGGCGTGATAAATATCCACATCGCGGTTGTGGCGGGTCATGTTTTCTGCCAAATGGAACGTTGTTGGGTCGCCGGTGCGCAAGAAGGAATACCACAACCAGAGATCAGGCGATAATTCGGAATTGTCCCAGGCGTAGCCGCCTATGTCGTAGCGCCACACATGCCGGTCGGTATCATACGTGTGCATGACGTCGCCGAAATTCCAGAACCCATACCAGTGACGCTGGTCAACCTGGGAACAGTAATACTTCACCTGAAAGTCCAGGCGATCCTCAATGGCTGATTTAGCGGGCGAGGAGCGATCGGGCAGGGTCCACAAACCACCAAACACACCGGCGGCCAAGTAGTCCTGTGGTGCCGCCACCACCTGGGGTGCCTGACTGATATAGCGCGCCATTGCAACGGTTTGCTCGCGGGATGGCGTGGTATTCATAATACCCAGCGTAAAGTCGGTGGTACGAGCCACCCCATATGCGGAACCAAATCCCGGCTCGTAATCTTCATAAATGATATTGAGTGCATCCAGCTGTTTGTCGTAGGTGTCCTGCCCCATGCCGTCGTGATAAAAACGCACGTCCATCGCCGGTGCTTCGGGAGACCAGAACCACAGGGTGGCTTCTGCCAGATCTGAGCCCGCGTTGCGCACATCTACCTGTACCGGATGAAGCTGCCAGAAATCCCGCATACCAAATAGTACACCGCCCGACGTGCCACCCACATAGGTTGCCCCATTGGCGCGTTGCCCTTGATCGGAATCGATCCAGCCGTGTCCAGGCTGTGTACGTTTGCGAATAGCAAACCCGTTTGCCGATAACTGCGACAAGGTAAAATCGTTCCACACAGGGATATAGTGCAGCCGGCTGCTAACCCGCTCATCCCATTCACTGAGTGCTGGGGTGGCTACACCGGCAATCTGTGCGTCGCGCACTGTCTGCCCCGGATCGCGGCGCAGACCGGTAATGCCTTTCACACCCTCACCCCACAGGCCATCGTTCTGACCTACAAACCGGATGTGGCGATTGTACAGTTCATCGCGCTGTACCACGTTAAAGCGCAATCCCAATCCGCGGATAAAGTCTTTCTGATCATCGCCATCGTAAATAAACGTATGACTGATTTTTACCGTTTCCGCCCCTGCATACGCGTAGATTCGAAGCGCAAAGGGCAGCCAGTTGCGGCCCGCACCGGTTGTATGCTTGCCTTCAATTTTGATAACAGATCGCACCGGTCCTT
Source organism: Alteromonas sp. AMM-1 (assembly GCF_047290655.1). NCBI lineage: Bacteria > Pseudomonadati > Pseudomonadota > Gammaproteobacteria > Alteromonadales > Alteromonadaceae > Alteromonas > Alteromonas sp. AMM-1. The sequence continues at coordinate 23,373 of NZ_JBLBUE010000003.1, forward strand.
GTTGTTCTACCGTTACCGAATCAATGGAAGAGGTAAATGCGGTAACGTTAGCAGGGGATTCTGGCGTATTGTCGGGTGCATCCTGCACTAATCCCACCAATCGCGCTGCACGACCAATAACTTTACCCTCGCGATGCATTTCGCTGATGATGTCCTGGCCGGAAGTTGCAATGTGCAAACTGATTACACCGGTATTCACTACCACTTTTCCTGAGTGCTTCGTTATGCTTACGGCAGCTTTGGGGCTCACAGGTTTGCCTGCAATTATGGCAAATCGTTCACCCGGCTGACTGCCTGCAGGAATAGCATGAGCGGTCCATTTTATGCTGCCATCCGGCCAGTACGCGGTGGGCCAACTTTGCAGAGGTACAGGAGTGCCCTGCTCGCTGATCAGCGTTAGCGTCTGACCTTTTCTTAATGCGCCTTGCGCCCAGGGATGCCCCCAGGTGGCACCGCCCTGATAATCCGGCGCATTGCCATCTACCCAACTCAGGGTACCGGGCTCGCGTTTAATGGGAGAAAGAGGTTTACCTATTCCTGATGTTACTGCACAGCCTGTGGCCGATAGTGCCAGCGGCAAAGACGCCGCCATACCACTTTGCTTCAAAAAGGCACGTCTATCCATAATGATTCTCCCACTGCTGATTGTTCAATTCTAATCGCCTCAACACGACTTGATGATTGCTTTGATGAACGAAGCTGAGCGACTTTTTAAATATTTGTTAATTTATGATTAATTTGTACCATAAAAGAATCAAACAGCGGTATTTCTGGCGAAATAAATTGGTTTGATTGATTCAGATTTGAAACTGACTCACAGTGCAGAAAAAATAACGGGAACCGATTTTATGAAGTCATGTATTCGCTACCTGCAACCGCTTGTTGTGCTAACACTTTTATTAACCGGCTGTCAGTTGCTGCCGTCAACATCACCCAGTAGTACCTTGGCCGAAAAAGGCCCGTTGCTGTACAGCAATCCACTTAGTCAGGCCAGCGATGTAGCAGACTGGGTAATGGAAGGACCTGGAAACGTTGAGTTTAATCATGGCTGGATGCGCATGTATTCACCCAATCAGGCTATGCATCACGTATTTTGGGCACCGGTGCAGTTGCCAGACAGTTTTGTTGCAGAATGGCAGGCGCAGTCGCTGAATAGCGAAGCCGGGCTGGTTATTGTCTTCTTTGCTGCAAAAGGCGTTAACGGCGAAAGCATCTTTGATCCGTCACTGCCAGAAAGAGATGGCACCTTTACTCAATATACCGAAGGGGCCATTCGCAGTTATCATATCTCTTATTATGCCAATGCCGCCCACAATCCGGATCGCGGCCATGCAAACCTCAGAAAGAACAATACCTTTAGCTTGCTTCAACAGGGAGAGGTAGGCATTCCAACGCATTCAAATCAGGTACATCAGATCCGCCTGATTAAGCAACAGGCACACATCAGGTTGTACGTGGATAACCGCCTGGTGATCGACTACACAGACAATCAGCCCGTGGTAGACGGTGTGAATACAGGCCCGGCGTTAACCAATGGCGCGCTGGGATTCAGACAAATGCAATGGACTGACTTTCAATACCGGGCACTACAGATATGGGCAATCAAAGGCGCTTGATCAAGGCCTGGTAGGCGACGTTGTCCTGCTGCTTTAATCGCTTCAGGTCGGCTTCAATTTTATCGGCCAGGGTGTGTTGTTTTATGGTATTGATGTCATCGGCCATCTTTCTTAGCGATGCAACAGCATTACCCGGCTCACCCTCTGCCTGTTCCAGCACAGCCTGAGTGATTTTGCCCAGCTGCTTGCCATAACTGGCAACCTGGGTCACCACGGCTTTCTCAATGGCAGAGTCACCTGCCAGATTAATTGTGTACTGCGGGGAGAACCAGGTTGTGGTTGGAGAGAAGTCATATGCCAATCTGCATAGAGGATTGTCCAATCAGAGTGAGTCAAATCGACTTAGATCACGACGCGGTTACTGCGGCATAGCCATTCTATGTCCAGTTGCCGCAACACAGAGCTAAGTCGATTTGGCCACTCCCTTTGGGCGAAGCCCTGAGGGCAAACCGACAGGCTTTCTGTCGTTGATAAATGGCTTGATTTAGACGCACTCAACCTGCGCAAATAAGCCTGACGATTAAACCTGTCGGCTTACCGTAAGGGGTTGCTGATTGGGTAATCTTCTATGCGGATTGGTATTACGTCACCGCTAAGCGGCCAGTGCCAGATAATCGGATTAAACGGATTAAACGAGAAAGGATTAGTTAAACTTTTCATGCGCCACACTCCTAATGATTTAGCTTATGAGTGCAGCGCAGATTGATTGTTATTTGTACAACCATTATGCCAAATGAAACACCTTGGTTAGCGGCTGTACTACCGGGCTGTTGTCTGGGTTGTGCGCCATAATATCACCCATGTAGGCCCACCATTTTTGCATTATCGCCGTAGCAGGCAAGTCATCCATGGTGTGATTGTCTTTACGCCACAGCACAGCAAAAAGCTGTAAGGTGTTGGGGTGCAAGAAAATTGAGTAGTCTTCTATACCCGCCTTTTTTAATTCATCCACCAGCTCAGGCCAGATTTCGTCGTGTCGCTTTTCGTATTCGGCTTCACAGCCTGGGTTTAATTGCATCACAAATGCGATTTTTTCCATGTTCAGATCCCTTTTACCTGAATAACGTGTTGTGTATAACCGTCGAGTGTTAGCGTGTTGCCCAGCGGTTTACCTGTGAGCAAATCGGTGGCGCTTGCTGGTAATGCAACACTGCGAGTATCTGCCAGCATATTCAGCACAATCCAAATGCGTTGGCCGCGCTTATTGGTGCGCGGCACAATTACCACGCCTGCGGCCACGTCGGCTAGCGGGTTAACGCCTACTTCGCTGGCATAATGCCTGATAAGCGCGTTGAGCATAGTGTCTTTGTGCTCACCGTATGGCATGGCTCCCAGCAGTACCAGTTTGCCTTTGCCAATATTGCGCTCGGTAGCGAACGCCAGCCCTTTGCCTCGGCCTTGGGTAAGTGTGCCAATAACCTGGGTACCTTCACGCGCAATCATGGCGGCACACCAGCCGCTTAATTCGCTGCTGACACCCAGTAACTCCCCGGTGGCCCCTGTACCGGTCAGGGGCATTACGTATTGGGTGGTTACGCCCGCCAGTTTTTCCAGCAGGCCTAAACCCGCATCGGTAGGGACAGTATGCTCTTTACCACGCGTTCCGGTAACCGGTCCGGCTATCCATACCCCGCCTTGCTCCATGAAGTCTTTAGCCCGCAGCAGAAATGCATCGCTAACATAGGGCATGGCGGGTGTAATAAGCAGTTTCAATCCATCCAATGCTGCATTTTCAAAACGTACTTCGCGATGGTAGCCCAAATCCAATACGTGTTTGTGCCACATTTCAATGACGCCACGGTATCGCGTTGGGAAGCCATTGCGTTTGTCGAGCCCTTCCGTTTCCAGCATGGCTCTGGCGTGATCTGAATAGGTAATAGCGATTGGCGGTGTTTCCAGCGTTGTGTCGAGTATTACCGGCTCCAAACGGGCTTTTACCGCCGCCACTTTCTTCACTTCCTCATAACCAATGGAAGGCGTATTCCATGCACTTTTAACAGCGCTGTGTGGCAACTCCGCGCCGGTGCGCTGCTGACGCCACAACCAGTAACAAAACCCTTCGCCACCTAACGCATAAATCAAACTGGCCTCGGCCGCTAAAAAGCCTTCCGGGTGCATGGGCTGATGATTGCCCAGCCAGCCGTTGTGTGCCACGCTGGTTTCCATTAGCCAGAAGGGTTTGCCCGGAATGGCGGCGCGATACAAATCTGAGCGGAACGCCAGTGTAGCCCACTGATCGGCACTGGGATACGCGTCGTAAGAGGCAAAGTCCTGTGCGCGCATGGCGCGTTCGTGGTGAATATTAAATGCCGGATTGTCGTTGTGGGTAATCGGCATATCAGAGTATTTGCGGATAGATTGGCGCTGAGCCACCATAAAGTCGGCGACACTTTCCCGGCAAAACAGTTTATATGCGGTAATGAGTGACGCATTGTGCAAAAACGGCGTAGTTACCGAGGCGGGCACTTGCTCAAATGACGTGTAATACTGGCTCCAGATGTGTGTGCCCCAGGCCTTATTCAGTGCATCAATAGTGGTAAATCGCTTTGCCAGCCAGGTGTGCCAGTTGGCAATGGCAGCGTCGCTGTAGTCCTCGCTCACGTGCGCTTTCATTTCATTGTCGAGCTGCCAGGCAATTAACGCCGGATGGCGGCCTAACTCACGAGACATATGCTCAATGATGTTAGAGCAAGCTGCGCGCACATCGGGATGTTCATAGCTGGCATGCTGACGCGCGCCATGGCTCATGATTTCGCCTTTATCGTTTTTATGGCAGCGTTCCGGGTGCCCGTGCGTCAGCCATACCGGTGGCGTTGCGGTAGGTGTACACAGTACCACCTGAATACCCGCCGCATGCATTTTGTCCATCACGTTTTTAAACAGCGAAAAATCCAGTTGGCCTGGCTCAGGCTCCATAGTCGACCAGGCAAACTCAGCCATGCGTACCACATTGATACCCAACGACTGCATTTCGGCAATATCGGCGTCTACGTCGGCATCAGGCCAAAGCTCTGGATAATAAGCGACACCGTGGATGAGTTTATTGTGACGATAATAAGGCGTGGATTGCGTGCTGCGAACCGTGCCTGCAAGGCTGGCTATGGGAAGGCAGGCAACACTGAGTGCTGCACTTTTACCAGCAAGAGAAAAGAGTCCTCGTCGGGAAATAGATGTCATGCAAGGTTCCTATCAAAAACAAAAGGGGTGCTATTAACAGCACCCCTGCATATTGAACTGTGCTGGCGGCTTAACCGCCAGCTCAGGTACGCTGTTAGAACTGATAAATCACGCCCACTGAGTACTCACGGCCAGACCATTGCAGGTCAGACAGACGACGTGGACCAGCGGTGTAAGCTTTGACTTCACCTGTCAGGTTGCGGCCATCTACGTAAGCACGGAAGTTTTCGGTGATGTTGTAGATAAACTTGGCATCCAGGTAGCCTGAGTCTTCAACAAATACCGGGTTACCAGAACGGTCAGCCGCCGCTACCAGATACTCATCGCGGTAGTTGTAAGCCATACGGAAGCTCCAGTTATCGGTTTCGTAGAAAGCAGTCAGGTTGTAACTGTTTTCAGACTGAGACGGGAACGGCAGCTCTTTACCCGTTAATGAGTTGAACAAACCAACATCATCTGCACTCATGCGAGTGTAGTTAATGGCACCCCCCAACCCGTTAAAGGGTTCTGGCAGGAAACTGAACACGGTAGACGCCTGTAGCTCGATACCCTTAGTGGTAACGCCCGAACCATTTACTTTCTGGCGCACATCGAAGTTACGGCCGTCGTTAAAGAAATCAACGTCGAAGCGGGTTTCTGCATCAATTACCCAACTGGTGATGTCTTTAATAAAGTAGGCACCAGAAATAATGGAGTTTTCATCCGGGTACCAGTTCAGCGCTACGTCAAACTGCTTGGCACGGTATGGCTTAAGTGCCGGGTTACCCGCTGTACAGTAATCGCGTAAATCATCCAGTTCTTTCCGGGAATTGCGATAAAGAGTACAGTTTGCATTCACGTTCAGGTCGGTAATTTTAGGACGCGACATTACCTTTGCAGTACCCACATACAACACCAGCTCATCTTCAATAATCGCCAGGTTCATGTTCAGGCTGGGCAGGAAGTCACTGTATTCCTCTTCAACGGTTTTACGACCGTTAAACGCATCAGGATGATCCGGATCTTCAATACCAGAGAGCGGCTCACCGGTTACCGGGTCGAGTAATACGTTACCGTCTTCATCTACCTGATCCACAATAATGCGTTCAATTACGTCACCATTCGCCGCAGTTTGCGTTTCAACATAACGAGCACCAACGTTACCCCATAAGCGCATACCCGCCAGCTCGGTTTCAAAGTTGGCTTGCAGGTAAACGGCCTGTGTATCTACTGATACGTCGTAATTACCAGAACGCACATTCAGATCTTCACGGCTGGTAAAGTCGTTTGCGACGGCCTGGATTGCCTCAATAAACGGATAGGTGTTAATCGCCTGATAAGTACCAATGGTATTTACGCCCAGACTATAGCCATCGAACAACTGTGGCGACTGGAAGGTATTGCCGGTGATCAGCGCAATCTGGTCGTCCAAGGTCCACTGCATGCTTTCGCCGGTTTCCGGGTTGGTATACGAACGGCCTACATCGCGAATAATGTTGTATTCGAAGTTAGCATTGGCATAGCTTTGTTCACGCAACTGGCCACCAAAGCGGATCAGCGTAATTAAATCGGAATCCGGAATATAGGTGAAGTCCAGTTTCGCCATGGTTTCGTCAGACTCATCCGTAACAGGCGCATATTTATAACGGGCGCGTGAACGGTAGCTGGCCGGATCGTTTACATCAAACTTATCTGAGGTGTCAGTAGGATCGCTGGCATTCACAAAATAGCCCGTGTTGAAATCCCACTCAGGCATACCCTGCGCATTCAGGTCTACCTGCACGCCGGCAACTCCATTCGCGGTAACATGGGTATCTTTAGAATCGATGTCCTGATCGGAGCGGGAGTGTGCCAGTAAGCCTTCCACGCGCCAGCCTGCCATATCAAACTCGAAACCCGTTTCGAACATTTCGGTGGTTTGATCCCACGCGAATTGCAGCGTGCGGTTAGTAACCGTTGCCGCCGCAGATTCAAAATAGGTAACGTTATGCTGGTCGTCTACGATTACCGAATCTGCCTTTACGCGCCCCGCTGATTGAGTTTCCAGATGCAGGTTTAGATCCAGCGCTTCTTTGTCACGCGTGTTATAGGTATATCCACCATGCACTTGCAGGTTGTCGTTAATGCGATACTGAATAACCGCGTTAGCACTTAAGCGCTCTTCTTCACGTCCCCAAATACCATAACGCGGCAAAAGTGGCGAGAAGTCCCACCATTGTTGTTCACAGGCGGCCTGGTTATCTGTATCAGCACACGCGGCTTTGTCGGTTACGTCGGCATATGCAGCGTTAGTTGAAGTTTTTTCCGGTGAATTGTCGTAATCGGCGAAACGCGCCCATTCAGTGTTACGAATGGCGTGGATCATGGTGTTTTTAGTGGATTTGGTTACGTTCAGCAACACACCCAAATCGTCGTCAAATTTATACACGCCTGTAACGTTAAATTTGTTACTAGGGTCATCGATCAGGTCGTTAAACTGGCCTTCTGCGGTGGCAGACAGGAAGTTTTCTTTAAATTCATTCGGCTTACGGGTGTTTACCTGCACCGTACCACCGATACCACCTTCAGTTAAGCGGGCTTCAGAACCTTTGATAACGTCGAGCGACTTGATCAGCTCGGCCGCCATGTCGCGGAAGTCAACTGCACGGCTACCGCCAAAACCCTGTGCCGTTACGTTGTTTACTTCAACTCGCAACAGTCCTGGCTCCACACCACGAATACTGATTTGCTGACCTTCGCCAAAATCGCGGTCAAGCTGCACGCCAGGAATACGCTGCAGCGCTTCACCCACGTTTTTATCGGGGAACATACCAATGTCTTCTGCTACCAGTGAATCGGTAATAGTGCCTGCCATTTTTTTGCGATCCAGCGCACTGCGCTGACTAAACCGAATACCTTTTACTTCAATTACCTCGGTTGTTTCGTCGGCATTTTCTGTCTGTTCAGCAGACTGGGCAGCGGGCTGAGTTGCCGATGCTGCTTCTTGTGCCCAAACAGGCGCAGTGGCGAAACAGGCGCCGGTAAGCAGGATGGTAGAAATGCTGCTGGCGATCAGTTTACGCGTCGCAGGCAATGTACCTTGCGTGTGTGTGTTGTTGCGTTCCATGACGTTTTTCATTGTGACCTCGTTCTCTATTCAAAGACTGGTTTTCACCAACCCGAGTAAACATATTTTTAATCTTTTGTTTACATCTGTGTTGCATGCTAGTGACTGGGGCCGTATTGCGTCAACACGAAAACCATCAAATTCAGTCACGATTCAGCACCTATAACCAAAAAATTTCATATTTGAATTTATCGCTTCGACTAAACAGTAAATTCAACGGAAAAATTGTTGATTTCATCCTTGTTTTTGTTTTTATTTACTTCCAGATAAAACCCCACTTTTATTAAGGCAATGTAGCTAAATGCCTTAATATTCGGGGGGTATGCCTCACAAAATTACGCATTTTGCAGGCTTTTGCGCTTGCAACCCCTTCTCCACAAAGTTACAAGCACATTTAATCAGTTTGGGTCTGTGCAGCATCAACAAAGCGTAAAATCTGGTCGACATTTTGTTGATTTGTACTCTCCAGAATTACATGCACATGGGGCTTTTTCTGCTTCAGCAGATTGAACAAATGCACGTGATCCATGTCGCCGGTTCCCGACGGTAAATCGCCGGTCTTTTGCCCATTTTGTTTAACAAAGTCCTTACAATGAATAGCAACTATGTGCTCGCCGAAGGCATCAAATGCCTCATCCATTAGCTTTTGCTGATCGTCACAAGCGTCCAGCGGGAAAAAGTTTACTGGGTCGTATATCACCTTTACGTTTGGCGAATTCACTTCAGCCAGCAACGCGTTCATGCGCTCGTAAGTATTAATAGTGTGATGATGTGCCACACCCTCTATGCCAACAAACACGCCGTGTCGCTCTGCGACACCAGCCAGACGCTTCACACTTACCACCAGCTCGTCAAAGGCGGCCTGGCCGTGGTTGTCGGGGTGGTAGGTACAATCGGCATTGCGCGATCCGGTTTCGGTACCCACAATGGCGCAGCCAAAGTCCCTGGCAAACTGCAAATGTTCTTCAAACCGTTGCAAAGCCCGCTCACGCTCTTCGGGATCCGGATGAATGGGATTGATGTAACAACCGAGCACTGCAATATTAATGTCGTGGCGGGCAAATACATCGCGCACATAATTACCAAAGCCCGGGCTAATTTGCCCCGGTTGCTCAGAAATGAACGGAAATGATTTGGGCAATGCCAATTGCACACAATTAACGGGGTACTGGCCAATGCGTTGTGCGATTTCGGTTACGCTGCCCTGTCCGTAGTCATGTGCCCGAACGCCAATATTGATCAGACTCATTTGTCCTCCACCGCTACAGAATCCACTACCGCCAGTCCCAACATAGGTGCCAGTTGTTGTGCCACAATGCCTGCTGTATCGATGGCGCCGGATTTGCTGGTGTGGGTGCGTTCATCGCCAAACATAGCGTCTACACGCTGCGGTCCAAGCTCGTCGTAACGTGCTGCCACCAGCGTATGTAAATCAATAAATGACGTCTGACTTTGTCTGGCTACCTGTGCAGCCCACTGCGGATAACTGTTTTCAGCTCTTGCGATACGGGGGGCGTCATCAAGCCACACTTTGCGCGGCACGGGTGAACAAATCACCGGGGTAACACCACGGGCGCGCGCTTCACCGATCATCTGGCGCAGGTAGCTGCCATAGGTGTATACCGTTTCGCGCTCTCCGGTAAGCATGTTGTCGATGTCGACCTGTTCGTAACCAATGCCCTTAATGGTACCTCTTGCCCGGCTGTCATCGTTGAGCGCTCCGGCATCGTTGTGGCCGAACTGAATAAGTACAATATCCCCGGGCTTCATCATATTCAGCGCCCGTAGCCAGTGTCCCTGGGTAATGAAGGTACGACTGGACAAGCCGCCTACCGCACGATTCACAAAGTTAACAGGGGGATTACCCAACCAGTCGTCAACAAAGTCGCCCCAGCCCCACTGACCATCGCGGCCGTCACCCCAGCCATTGCGAACCGTAGAATCGCCCACCATAAACACACTGCGACGATGCACATCAGGTACAACCGGCAAGCGCACAAACGTCCAGTCGTAAGGCGTTACCGCTCTGCCTTTGTCTGAATACACAGTGCTATCCAGCGAAGGGCGCAAGCCTTTAAGCGCGCTAACCATCAGTTGAGCGTGCAGATCCGCGCCTTCGTTATGGTAATGGGTATGATCTTTTGGATATAACGCTGCAACACCTTCTTTGCCCAGCAATTCCAGTGCATCTGCGGCGGCATTGGTTAAGTCGATGTAAGGTGTTCCCAGCTCCCAGGCCAACTGATACATCCAGTAGCCATACTGACCCGAACCTCGTTCAATACGGTGCTCCTGCCATAAATTGCGCACCGAAAGTGATACCAGCACTGGCACGGCTTGCTTAGCCTTAACATCCGCAACCATTTGGCGAATGTAATGGCCAAACGAGAATACGCGTTCTTGCTTACCGGTTAGTTGATTAACGATATCAATGTGGTCGCTACCAATACCCGGCAGTGTGCCACGTGCTCTGCGATCATCATTTACCGGGCTACCGTCGTTATGTCCAAACTGAATGATAACCACATCCCCTGGGCGCACAGCATCTATTAACGCCTGCCACAGACCTTCTGTAATAAACGTTCTGGAACTGCGTCCACCCCGCGCGCGGTTGTCTACGGTTACCTTGTTGGCGTCGAAATACGCTTTGAAAGGTTCGCCCCAGCCCTGATGGTCGGCATTGGTATAACTGGCTGCGGTAGAGTCTCCCGCAATAAAGATGGCAGACGGCGTAAGCGGCGCTTCGTCTTTGCTCAAACACGCACCACTGATAAAGAGTAAAGGCAGCATCAGGGCCTTGATTAATGTTGACTTCATAACGGTAGTCGTCCTTTTACGTAAACACTTAGCGCAGTGCTTGCGCCAGCGATAAATCCTGTTGTTTGATTGCGTCAATCACTAAACCGGCAAACACCCTTGCCCCCGCTTCGTTGGTATGGGTGCGGTCATTCGTTACAAAAAACGTTTGTGCTGTAGTTTGTCCTAATGGCTGTGCCCACTGATTAGACAAGCTGAGCAGGTCGATGTAGGGCACATTTTCGCGGGTCGCAATACCCTGAAGTGCCGCTGGGATATCCAGTTGTGGCCACTGGTGTTGTTTTGCCAGCGGGATGCCATGATTACGCAGCATTGGAGAAATCAGTACCGGCTGTGCATCGCGCGAGCGGATAAAATGAATCAAATCGGTTAAGCGCTGGGTATACACATCCTGAGGTGTGGTTTTGTCGTTGTGGCCCAATTGGATCAGCACTACATCGTTAGGTGTTAACTGTTCCGCAATAGGCACTAACAGTTCACCGTCGAAGGTGTTGAACGCTTCGGTGCCTTCACCAGAATCAGCGTAGTTCACTATTGAAACTGTGTCGTTGAAATACGCGGGTAACACTTGCCCCCATCCGCTAAAACGGTCGGTGGCCGGTTTGTCCCACTGTGGGTTTTGATCGCATACGGTTGAATCGCCAATCACAAACACGCGCTGCACCGGTTCTACGGGAGTTACACTGATACTGTTAATGGATTGCAACCCTTGTGGCAGCCACAGTGTAGCGCCGGGTAATCCTGCATAGGTGTCCTGTTGAATGGGCTGGCCGTCGGGTTGACGCGTATTCACAATAAACCGCAACGTGTTTGCGTGTGTACTATCTGATTTCACGCTGGCAATGCCTGCGTCGTACATAAGTCTTCGCGATTCAGCGTAGAGCGCCATGTTATCAAACGAAGAAGCCTGTACTTCTATTGCATAGTGTGAGGTTTGCGCCCCCAGGTCCGGGAAGTGGCAGGCAACCGGCGTATCCGCTGATGCCGCTAAACAAAGCGACTGTAATTCGGCTGCATTGTAGGTAATGGAGTGATCAGAAGGCGCTTTGCTGCCTGCACTACAGGCGGTAAGACTGGCAGCAAGAGCAACCAGAGAAAAGGCAAAACGCAGCGGTATCTGCAACATCATGTAAAACCCTAATTAACAAGATGTAAAAACCTTAACACCCAAGCGAAAACACTCAAATACCGTCATCACTTTAGGCTCCATATATCAAAAAATTATGCCGCATTTGAAACAAATGAAAGTGACACCGTGTGGTTACAGGCTACCAACCAAACTGCGTGGAACCACCAGCACAGATCCATGGCGTGTACCGGGGGGCATAGTGAGCTGGGGGGTAAGATTTTCCCAATCAGTAAAGTTGCGGGTGCGCATAACACCAAAGCTATGGTCGATATACTGGTCGTAATACACGTAGTACCAGCCACGCCAGAACACTGCGGCAGGGCCTTCTACCCACACGCCCGAGGGCGTAAAGGCCGCTAAGCGTTTTTGCCAGGGGCCTTCAAGGCTGGAAGCGCGGGTAATAAACAGATTTTTAGCAGGCGGATAGCGGGTTTCATCCTTGGCGATCATAACGTATTCGTTACCCTGTTGAATCAGGGTGGAGTCGATTACGTTGAAGCCGGGTTCGTAAAACAAACGGGTTGGGGAATAAGTTTTGAATTCTTTAGTACTGGTAGCATAAATGCGGTGATCCCAGCCTTTGTCAGCCTGCTTCTCGGTATCGGGGTATTTGCCTGGTAGCGTTGATGCCCAATAGATCCAGTAGCGTTGGGTGGTTTCGTCATAAAAAATCTCGGGCGCCCAAGCGTTTCTGGCCTCAGGGAAATCAGCCATCACCGGCAGGAACTGTTGTTCGCTCCAGTCTTTCAGGTTTGAGGAATGCGCAATGCCAATGCCGGCATCCTCCCAACCGGACGTCCAAACCATATGAAATTGCTGATCCGGCCCCTGAATAATCACCGGGTCGCGCATCAATTGGGTACCCACTTTGGGCGTAAGAAACGATTGGTCCTGCCGGAGCGCCTGCCAATTGAGGCCGTCCTCACTCACCGCCAGATGCAGTCCATCCTGACCATTGCCACGAAAAGACGCGAACAACAGCACAGTATCGTTATCTGTCGCCGCTAATTGCGAATCATCCGTTGCGCATGCCGCTAACACCAGACAACACAATATGACACTTACAAATCGCGATAACTCACTGATTACCCTAAAGCAACGGCTATTCATCCGGATCCCTGACAAATTGTAATACAAATTAATATAGCAATATTTTTACGAAATTAACAAAGTTGTCAAAACTAATAAGCAGTTTGTTTCAGAAGTGAACAGATATGATTAAATTTGAGCAGTAAGTACAGTGATACTAAGTAAGAGTGTGAGTGAGTGAGAACTGCCGGACAAGTGAAGAGATCGCATTGACCGGCAGAATGGCAAAACCTGATTTTTTGAAGCTCGGACCCACTCAGGCCCTGGCAGGCTCCGACAGGAAGAATCGGTACGCGGCGTTAGCGGTAACATCCTGATATTCGTAATTGAGTGCCGCAACGTGTTCATCGAACGCTGCACGGCTGTCTGGTGGAATATCAAAGCCAGCCATCACTAACCCTTCAGCTGCACCATGGTTTCGATAATGGAACAGCGTAATGTTCCAACGCTCACCCAGGGTATTCAGGAAGTTAAGCAGCGCCCCCGGGTACTCCGGAAACTCGAAGCTAAACACAACTTCGTTGAGAATAGTGGGTGGTCTGCCGCCCACCATATGACGTACGTGCAGTTTTGCCAGTTCGTTATCCGACAGGTCAAAACAGGCATAGCCTTTACCGGTAAGCTCGGCTAACAACAACTGGAACTCTTTACGGCCACCACGCAATTTAATACCTACAAAGATATGCGCTTCGTTTTCGCTGGCGTAACGGTAATTAAACTCCGTAATGGTGCGTCCACCCAAACATTCACAAAACTGCTTGAATGCGCCTTGATGCTCGGGAATTTTTACTGCGAATACCGCTTCCTTTTGCTCACCCAGCTCACAGCGTTCCGACACATAGCGAAGTGTATGGAAATTGGTATTGGCGCCACACAATATGCCGCCCAGTTTCTTGCCGGTAATATTGTGTTCGTTTACGTATTTGCGAATAGCCGCAATAGACATTGCACCAGATGGCTCTGCAATTACCCGGGTGTCGTCGAAAATGTCTTTAATAGCCGCACAAATTTCGTCGTTGGTTACCGTCATCACTTCGTCGATGTACTGATTGCAAAGACGGAAGGTTTCGCTACCCATCAGCTTTACTGCCACACCATCGGCAAAAATACCCACTGTGGGCAAACTTACCGGCTTACCCGCCGCTTTTGCGGCAACAAAACAGGCTGATTCTTCCGACTCTACGGCAATCAGCTTAATCCCGGGCTTGAGCTGTTTGAGGTAAACCGCAATACCGGCCGCCAGACCACCGCCGCCTACCGCAATAAACAAGGTATCGATATTGGGATTTTGCTCGAGTAACTCGCGAGCAATAGTACCCTGACCCGCAATGACATCCGGATCGTCAAAAGGCGGGATCAACGTGTAGCCATGCTCCGCGCTTAACGCTCTGGCGTGCTGACTGGCTGAGTCGAAGTTGGTGCCATGCAGCACAATATTGACGTGCTGTCCGCCAAAGCGGCGCACCGCTTCAATTTTAATGTCAGGCGTGGTTTCTGGCATCACAATAGTAGCCTGCACGCCTTTCATATTGGCAGAATACGCAACACCCTGGGCGTGATTACCTGCTGAGGCGGCAACCACCCCCGCATTGAGCTGTGCTTCGGTTAAACTGGCGATACGATTATACGCACCGCGCAATTTAAACGATTTAACGGGCTGCTGATCTTCCCGTTTCAGGTAGATCTCGTTGCCAAGTTCGGCAGTCAGTCGCGACAGCAATACCAGATCGCTATTCACTGCAACATCGTAAACCGGTGCCAGCAGGATTTTCTTCAGATAGTCGATATCACTGACGGTCATATATCTTCCAGTTTCGACGGGTCGCGCACCGCGCCTTTATCGGCACTGGTGGCAAGCATGGCAAAAGTCTTCAGCGACAATGACACCTCACGCTGGCGATTCACCGGACGCCATGGGCGCTCAGAGGCTTCCATAGCCGCTCTGCGGGCATCCAGTTCGATATCGGTGATGGCAATATTAATGGTGCGGTTCGGGATATCAATTTCAATGGTATCGCCTTCCTGTACCAAACCAATGCCACCGCCACTGGCCGCTTCAGGCGAACAGTGACCAATCGACAGACCCGACGTACCGCCCGAGAAGCGACCATCGGTAATCAAGGCACAAGCTTTACCTAACCCCTTAGACTTCAGATAGGAAGTAGGGTAGAGCATTTCCTGCATACCCGGGCCGCCTCTTGGGCCTTCGTAGCGAATAATAACCGCATCACCCGCCTGAATTTTGTCGGCAAGAATACCGGCCACTGCGTCGTCCTGGCTTTCAAAAATACGCGCACGACCGGTAAATTTAAGAATAGATTCGTCTACACCGGCGGTTTTCACGATACAGCCGTTTTCCGCCAGGTTGCCATATAATACCGCCAGGCCACCGTCTTTGCTGTAGGCATGTTCCATATCACGGATACAACCCTGGCTGCGGTCGGCGTCTGCGTCATCCCAACGGCAATCCTGACTAAAGGCCTTGGTGGTGCGAATACCCGCCGGGCCTGCACGATAAAATTTAATCGCATCGGTGTTTTCTGGATTGGTGATATCCCAATCAGTGATCACATTACTAAGCGTTTTACCCAACACGTGTGAACAGTCGCCGTGTAATAATCCAGCTTTGTTGAGTTCATTTAAAATACCCAGTACGCCACCAGCACGGTGTACGTCTTCCATATGGTATTTCTGAGTAGACGGTGCCACTTTGCACAAGTGCGGTACTTTACGGGACAAGCGATCGATGTCGTCCATGGTGAATGGCACTTCACCTTCCATTGCCGCTGCCAACAGGTGCAAAATGGTGTTGGTTGAGCCGCCCATGGCAATATCCAGGCTCATGGCGTTTTCAAACGCGCGGAAGTTGGCAATATTGCGAGGCAATGCGCTGGCATCGTCGTTTTTGTACCAACGATCACACAGCTCCACAATTAGCTTACCAGCCTTTTTAAACAAGCCTTCGCGGTCGGCATGCGTGGCCAGCAGTGAACCGTTACCGGGCAGAGACAAACCCAACGCTTCGGTTAAACAGTTCATTGAGTTTGCCTTAAACATACCTGAGCAAGAACCACAGGTAGGGCAGGCCGAACGTTCAATTTCGTTGGTGTCGGCGTCGGACACTTTATCGTCTGCTGCCGCAACCATGGCGTCTACCAGGTCAAGCTTGATGATCTGATCAGACAGCTTGGTTTTACCGGCTTCCATTGGACCACCCGACACAAACACTACCGGAATGTTCAGGCGCATCGACGCCATCAGCATTCCTGGTGTGATTTTGTCGCAGTTGGAAATGCACACAATCGCATCGGCGCAGTGAGCATTAACCATGTACTCAACCGAGTCGGCAATAATTTCACGGGAAGGCAGGCTGTACAGCATGCCGCTATGCCCCATTGCGATACCGTCATCGACCGCAATAGTGTTAAATTCTTTTGCAACACCACCCGCAGCTTCGACACTGCGAGCGACCAGCTGACCCATGTCTTTAAGGTGAACGTGACCAGGCACAAACTGTGTGAAAGAGTTAGCAATGGCAATAATGGGTTTACCAAAGTCTCCGTCTTTCATACCGGTGGCACGCCAAAGCGCGCGCGCACCTGCCATGTTGCGGCCTTGAGTTGTGGTTGCAGATCGTAATTTAGGCATAGCGTTTCGTCCCGTTGGGGTAATTATTTATAAACCGGTGTTAACCAGTTCCACTTGTCTTCGGTGGTGCCGTTAAACAAACCGAAGAACATGTCCTGGATTTCTTTCGTGATAGGCCCACGACCGCCTTTACCCACAGTGATACCGTCGACGCTGTTCACAGGAGTAACTTCTGCGGCCGTACCGCACATTAAAATTTCGTCGGCCAGATACATGGCTTCACGCGGGATATTCTCCTCGCGGATTTCATAACCCAGTTCTTTCGCCAGGGTGATCACGGTGTCGCGTGTAATACCAGGCAAAATAGCCGCTGTTTTTGGTGTGGTGCTGATCACGCCATTGCGGATCACAAAAATATTTTCGCCGGCACCTTCACTGATATAGCCATTGCGATCCAGTGCGATACCTTCGCCGTAGCCATGACGACGCGCTTCCATTGAAATCAGCTGTGAGGACAGGTAGTTACCACCAGCTTTTGCACCCGTAGGCATAGTGTTCGCCGCCAAACGGTTCCACGAGGAGATACCCGCGTTCACACCGTTTTTCAGAGCTTCTTCCCCCAGGTACGCGCCCCACTCAAATGCCGCGATTGTGACTTCAGTTTCCTGACCAAATGGCACCTGTAAACCCATACCAATATCGCCATAAAACGCGATAGGACGGATATACGCAGATTTCAGATTGTTTTTCGCAATGGTGTCGATAGTCGCCTGATTAATTTCTTCAAGCGTAAATGGGATCGTCATGCGATAGATTTTTGCTGAATCAAACAAACGCTGGTTGTGCTCGTTCAGACGGAATACACAGGTGCCCTGATCCGGCGTATTGTAGGCGCGAATACCTTCAAATACCGATGAGCCATAGTGGATTGCATGCGACATTACATGCACAGTGGCTTCTTTCCACGGAATGAGTTTACCGTTAAACCAAATTAGTTCAGCAAGTTGCTTAGCCATGACGTTTCCTTAAAAAGTGCGAGTGTTGTCTTCACTCTGTAAGCGCAGTCTGCACGCGGCAAACCGCCTGTATTAATTTCGCGTCAAATGATACATGAGCACAGCAATTGACCCAATCCAATGAGCCATTTTTCACACAACATCTGTGTAAAGCTCCAGCGGACCACGGGGAAATTGATATTTAATGCACGCAAAAACGCAGCTGGCACTGTATCAAAGCGCAGGCATTGGCGAGGTTAACGCAAGTTCGGAAATTGTGTTGGCTGATGGCAACAACAGTGTCTGGCTAAGGAACACCGTTAGTGCGAGGCATAAGAAATATCACGGATCAACGGCTTTGATCAAGCCAAATCAAGCTGGCTGGTGCATTTTTATACCAGGTCACAACACCTTTCGCTGCACATTCATAGCGTTAGTCATTGCTCTCCCTTGCACGAAATTCAGCGCCTGATATTCAGCGGGCATAACTGGCCTTTTGCGCAGTAGGTAAGTTAACCGGGGCACTTTACACTGCACTCATGGGCTGGCAAACACAAAAGGAAGGCATAGCATGGGGCTAGGCATTGTTTACACCCGCGCGGCAACGGGTATTGATTCGCCGCGCATTAAAGTAGAAGTGCACCTGTCGAATGGCTTGCCATCGTTTAAGCTGGTGGGATTGGCTGAAACAGCAGTGCAGGAAGCGCGAGAGCGCGTTCGCAGCGCATTAATTAACTGCGGATTTGAATTCCCCGGACGGCGCATTACGGTAAATCTTGCCCCAGCCGACATTCCCAAAAGTGGTGGTCGCTACGATTTAGCCATTGCCCTGGGGTTATTAATTGCCCAGGGGTTGTTGCCTCAGCAGGCCCTTGATCATTATGAGGTAATTGGCGAGCTGGGCCTGAACGGTCAGTTACGGCCGGTATCCGGCTTACTACCCGCAGCAATGCGCTGTGCTGATGACGAACACCTAATGATGTTGCCATGCGACAATACCCAGGATATTCAGCTTGTTGACGGCCTGCGTTACCTGCCCGTAGATTCGCTGATGCAGGTATTTCTGCATTTGAGTAAACAAAAGCCACTGCAAATCAGCACGGCTCAGTGTGATGTTGCATATGCGCAACTTTCACCAAAATGGGACGACATTATCGGTCAGCAGCAGGCAAAGCGCGCGCTTACCATTGCTGCAGCTGGAAAACATAATCTCCTGATGGTGGGACCGGCTGGGACGGGCAAAAGCCTGCTGGCCAGCCGGTTAGTGCAGTTACTGCCGCCGCTTACGCATGAACAGGCACTGGAAGCGGCTGCATTGTATTCAATTAAAGGCGAATCCCGCGACAGCGCTAACTGGTACACACCGCCTTTTCGATCGCCACACCATACGTCGTCAGCAATTGCCTTAACCGGTGGCGGCACGCATCCGTCACCGGGTGAAGTATCGCTGGCTCACAACGGTGTGTTGTTTCTGGATGAATTGCCCGAGTTTGGTCGTCAGGCACTGGATGTGCTCAGAGAACCTTTAGAGACTGGCGATATTTGTTTGTCTCGCGTATCCGGACAGGCCCGGTATCCAGCCAATTTTCAGTTCCTGGCGGCAATGAATCCAAGCCCGACAGGCGATATCAACGACGGCCGCAGTACTCCTCAACAAGTACAACGCTATTTGAGCCGCCTTTCCGGCCCCTTGTTAGATCGCATCGATTTGCAAATAGAAGTGCGCAAGCCTGAACAGTATTCGCTGGCTACGCCGCCATCTGGCGAAGACAGCGCGATTACCGCAAAAGTCCAGGTAGAACGCGCCATGCAGCGACAACTAACACGACAGCAAAAAGCCAATGCGGAACTCAGCGTGGCGGAACTTACCGAACATTGCAAACTGGATGACGAGAGCTTTACTTTTTTAAGTCGCGCCGCTACCAAGCTCAATTTGTCGATGCGCGTGTTTCACCGCACAATAAAAGTGTCGCGCACCATTGCCGATTTAGACGGTGCAGAGAGCATTACTCACCGCCATATTGCGGAAGCCCTGGGATACAGAGCACTGGATACCCTTATTCGTCAGTTCAACACCAGTTGAAACAACGCATCAATCAACGGCTCAGTTCTGCGCTTTTCGAGGCATGCCAGCCCGAGTTCGTAGGACCCGATATCGTCAACCAGGATGCGGGTTACATTGTTTGTCATGCCACTGTGATCCAATACAACCTGCGGCACAAAACCCACACCACAACCCAGTGCAACCATTGACACAATCGCTTCATTTCCTCCCACTGAGGCGTACACATTTGGCCGTATGCCATGCTCTGCAAACCAGTGGTATACAATACGCCGGCTCGGACCTTGCTCCGGCAACACAACCTGATACTTTCGCCAATCCACCTGACTTAGCTGGGTTAAACGCCATTCCCGGGGGGCAATCAGTACCAGCGGCACATGATCCATCCCGGTAAAACATAAATCGGTAGGAAAGCCAGGTGTATATATGGCGATGGCTACATCGCACTTGTTCTGCTTAACGTTATCAATGGCAATACCCGGATCACCGGTGACCAGGCGAATATCCACCCCGGGATAATGCTGACGATATCGCGACAGCAGCGCTGGCAAATGACTTTGACTGGCGGTAACGGAGCAATAAAGACTTAGCTCGCCCTTCAGGGATTGCTCGTCAGTACTGAGCTCTTGTCTGACCTGTTGCCATTCCTTCAGCACGGTTTCGCTGAAATTAAGCAACTTGTGACCGCCGTGGGTGAGGGCAACGGTTCGGTTGTCACGCTTGAACAATACACACCCACACTCTTCTTCCAGCCTTTGTATTACGCGGCTTAGCGTGGAAGGCGACACATACATGGCCTCGGCGGTGTCACCAAAATGTAAGCTTTTTGCGAGATGATTGAACAGTTGTAAACTGCGAAAATCCATGAGTATTTCACTTTTTGCAATACTGTTTTGCAAATATATCATTTTTCAAAACGAATGGGGTAGCGTATTGTTCGCTGCAAGTCGTCATTGACGAGGTCATCCCTGCCGAGTGAGGCAAGGGATCACGACAGAAAGAAGTTCGGAATTATTATATTTATGGCTAATTATTTTAACACCCTGTCTTTACGTCAGCAGTTAGACCAGCTGGGTCGTTGCCGCTTTATGAAGCGCGAAGAATTTGCTGATGGCTGTGAGTTCCTGAAAGGTAAGAAAATTGTCATCGTTGGCTGCGGTGCACAAGGTCTTAACCAGGGTCTTAACATGCGTGACTCCGGGTTAGACGTAGCGTACGCACTGCGTCAGGCAGCGATTGATGAGAAGCGTGATTCTTATCAGCGCGCCACTAGTAACGGTTTTAAAGTAGGTACGTATCAGGATCTGATCCCTACTGCTGATCTGGTTTACAACTTAACACCAGACAAACAGCACGCCAGCGTTGTAGAAGCGGTTATGCCTCTGATGAAAGAAGGCGCTGCATTAGGCTACTCGCATGGTTTCAACATTGTTGAAGAAGGCCAGCAAATTCGTAGCGACATTACTGTTGTAATGTGTGCACCTAAGTGTCCTGGTACTGAAGTACGCGAAGAATATAAGCGTGGTTTTGGTGTACCGACACTGATTGCGGTTCACCCTGAGAACGATCCGAAAGGTGAAGGCTGGGATATCGCAAAAGCACTGGCAAGCGCCACTGGTGGCGACCGTGCAGGTGTTCTGGAGTCTTCATTTGTTGCTGAAGTAAAATCTGATTTGATGGGTGAGCAAACCATTCTGTGTGGTATGCAACAAGCCGCAGCGATTCTTGCTTACGAGAAAATGACTGCTGATGGCATTGACCCTGCTTATGCGGCTGCATTGATTCAGTACGGTTTGGAAACCATTACTGAAGCACTGAAAATCGGCGGCGTAACCAACATGATGGACCGTTTGTCTAACCCTGCAAAGGTTAGAGCTTTCGAGCTGTCAGAACAGTTAACTGCATTGCTTCGCCCCTTGTTCGAGAAGCATCAGGACGACATCATCAGTGGCGAATTCTCTCGCACTATGATGGAAGACTGGGCAAATGGCGATGCAAACCTGCTGAAATGGCGTGAAGAAACCGGCCAGTCTGGTTTTGAGAATGCGCCTAAGTACGAAGGTAAAATCAGTGAACAGGAATTCTTTGATAATGGCATTCTGATTGTTGCCATGATCAAGTGCGGTGTAGAAGTTGCGTTCGACGTGATGGTTGAAGCGGGTATTTTACCTGAGTCTGCATACTATGAGTCACTGCACGAAACACCACTGATTTCTAACACGATTGCGCGTAAGCGTTTGTACGAAATGAACGTGGTTATTTCTGACACAGCTGAATACGGTAACTACCTGTTCGCTAACGCAGCAGTGCCATTGTTACGTGAGAAATTCATGCCACACATCGGTACCGATGTGATTGGTAGAGGTCTTAACGCCAAATCTAACCAGGTAGAAAACAAGCGCCTGGTAGATATTAACGAGGCTATTCGCAGCCACGGCGTTGAGTCTGTAGGTAAGAAATTACGCGGTTACATGACGGATATGAAAGCCATCATTGAAGCGTAGATAGTTTCTGTCGTTAGGTGCTTAACCAAGCCCTTTTGCCCGACCAATTTGGTCGGGCTTTTTTATGTCCGCGATTTACCGGTTTAACTAGGCTAGCGCCACTTTACCCAACATCGCTGACATAATTCATAGGTGCACATCCCGGAAAAGCCCACTTTTGCCGCTCTAGAATCACCTCATTTTCAGTGTCATAAACCAGACTATTGTCGCCGTCCTGAATCTCGAAGCGATGTCAGGGATCTCATCATAGGGCTGACCAACAAAAGCCCGCCCCAAAATGACATAAACAGTACATATGCGGTTCTAGCTATACCTTTTTGCCAGCGACGAAGAGAAATATTGAATAACCAATAACAGCAAAAAACAGAATAGCCCCTGTAGATTGGCTTTTACCAACAAATTCGCTCTTGCTATAAATTACCCTGGCACCTATAGATATCTGGACTACTTTTGACTCCCCTTCCGCATTGTCGAAGTAGGTAAAAGAGGGCTTCTTGCCGATCAGTCTATTGGGTTCATTATTACAGCCTGTTCGGTTAACGAACTCCTTCATTACATAAAACTCAGTTGGGCTGCCTGAAATAGTAAAATAGGGCTTTGCGTACTTACCTGTTGGGCACGCTAATGTTTCAATACTCTGAGCAATAACAGACTGTGTTTCGCTGCTAATTGGCGTGTCATACATCATCTTTATGGATAGCAATCCTAGTAAAACTAACATTCCTAACCGAATAACAGCGACATATCTTTTCATTTATGTGTTTGCGACCCTGCATTCCCCAGTGAGCGGCATGATTTCTTATTCGTTGTTTTATGGTTTGTGTTTGGTTAAGTACTTTTGATAAATACCGTAGCCCCCTTGCCAAAAGGATAGCGCTGACAGTCCTAAACAAAAAATAACAAGGAGCCAGAACATTTCACCATCTGCTCTTTCAGTGAAAAACTCACCTTTGCCTGGAATGTGAAGAGTTCCGGTAACAATGGCTATTACACATAGAATTGAAACAACAATTGCAAATATAAATTTCCACCAAAGAGTAAACGCTGTCTCATCTTCCTTAATTAAAAACACATATGCTCCAACGATAGCTAATTCTTCTAACACCGGCGAACACTATATTGGCGTTTCAACTGAGTTAGCTTGCAATCAGTTTTTGGTACTTTTACTGCTCAAAACCCTGTATAGCAAGGTTGCCGAAAATAATAAAACAAATGACAAGGCAATACCCCACGTAAACCAAAATGCAGCGTATTGAAACCCTCTATTGTTAGCATATAAATCAGGTGACGGGTTCACGGTTAATACTTCCATCATTCCTGACGCGTATGCTTCGCCGAGAAAATGGATACCACCGCATCCAAGAACAAAATATATCGCGACTAAAGTTCGCCTGAAAACCTTACTCATACAAGCCTCATTTATTACGAGGAATTCACAGTAACACGCGGTCTCACTTATCTACACTTTCGTCATAAAATTTAATGATTGTTGATTCGAACACGGTTATTTCTGATTAACCAACCTTTTTGAATAGGTCCCTGACATCGCTACGCGATTCAGGGAAGACGGATAGGGGTAGATTTCTGGTTAGCCCGCCTTTTTGAATAGGTCCCTGAAATCGCTATTCGATTCAGGGATGACGGTGTAACGCAGACCAACACCGGTTGTTTACAGCCAGAAGTGTTACTGTTTGGCTACGTATTTCGGATACTCTATAACGCCCCAACCCTTCAACTATCTGTTTTTAATAGTCATTTTAACTGGTACGTATCTTGTAATAGCGTTCTGTTTGCACAACATCACTCATCACATAAAGAAAGCTGTTTCCATTAGCAGCTCATAACGCGCTAGGAGCTACACATGCAATCAGGCATTACCAGGTTCACCCGAGTCGGGGACTGGATATTCGAGGTAAAAATGGTCAGGGCGCTACGAGTAGAAGAGTACGGCCAGCCCTATGATGCGGTAGCTACACTTACCTCAAATGGCGATAACCTGTATATCGATACCCAATTAACCCGCCAGCATAACGAACTCTCGCGATACGATTGTATGGCGTTTTACGAATTTGCCCGCCAGCTCGAGATGAAGCAAATCCATTACGACAAACTGCGCAATGGCCAGCGGCAAAGCAGGGTAGTAGAAATAGTGGAAAACCAGCGTCCACGGGCGCAGGTCACCCTGGCGCGGGTAAAATGACGACATTCCAGCCTTACACGTGAATACAGGTGTAAGGCCGGGCCCGGTGTATTAGTAATCGGCGCTGGGTTCCGCCTTTAGCGTAGGGTTGATCACCAGTTTTGCCAGTGTAAAGAACACAACAAAACCAATGGCGATGGGATACAGGTTATCGGTTAAAAAGGCATCTATGCCCATAGCAACCGGTACCGATATGATACTTGATAGCGAACCGATGATGGCTGCCCCGATGCCCGCCAATTTGCCCAATGGCTGCATGGCAATGGCGTTAAGGTTACCAAACAATAACCCTACAAAGAAAAAGCCGATAAACAGGGTAACTAAGGCCAGCGGCAATGGTGGCAGTCCGGCAAACACCATCATCTCTAACATCAATACAGCGGAGAAAATCAACGCGCCATAAAGTGCCAGCGACGTGACTTTTCTCATCCCCCAGCGCATTACAATGTGGCTGTTCATATACGACGCCAGGCCAATTGAGAAGGCCAGTAACGCAAAGATATAGGCAAAGGTATCGCCTACCTGATAAAAGCCCACAAAAATGGTTTGCGACGCGCTTATGTACGCCAGGAATGCGCCAAATACACACCCCATCGCTACGGTTGGCCCAATCACATCGCGGTGAGTAAGAATAAATTTGGAAGAGCGGAAAAATTGCGGCCATGAAAATGGAACGCGATCTTCCAGCGACAAGGTTTCAGGCTGGCGAAGGAAGTACCATAAACCCACCCCAGTAGAGACCACCAGAAACAGGGTAAAAATGTGGGTCCAGGATGCAATGCTGATTACCCACTGACCAACCATAGGCGCAATCATGGGCACCAGAATAAACACCATCATAATAAACGACATAACGCGTGCCATGGCTTCACCAGCGAACTGATCGCGAATCACTGCCATCGAGGCAATACGAGGGCCTGACACACCAAAGGCCTGAATTAATCGTCCGATAAGCATGGTTGTCATATCAGTCGCTATCATACAAACCAGCGTGCCGATGATAAATATCCCCAGCCCTAGCATTATTGCTTCACGCCGACCACGGGCATCGCAGTAAGGGCCAAAGAACAACTGCCCAAATGCCATCCCGCCAAAAAACAGCGACACTATCAGGTGGCTCTCGTGAATATCTTTGGCGCCCAGCTCATGACCAATCACATCCAGCGCTGGCAACATGGCATCAATACTAAGCGCAACCAATGACGTCATAAACGCCATTAGCATTACAAATTCAGCCATACCCAGTACGGGCTTCGCATTTACTGTTGAATTGGTCATAGTGTCTTTAATCTTGTTCCTGAATCTCTGAGAAGCGGCTGCTCACTGACAGTTCCTGGCACACATTGCCAGGCCGCGCAGTATACCTGAAAGTTTATTACAACATGTCAGTTATCCGAGGATTCACCCATAAAATCCGTCAAAAAAAGGCAAAATTACGGCTCAGTTATCAGTATTGTTTATCAGGGTATAAATCATGTTAATACGTGAGCAATTTAGTAACAATAAAACCCATTTTGATAATAGTTAGGTAAGTTAACTGCGTGTACGGTCTGACTCATGTTGTTAACCACTGATTGCCAGAACCATGCTCACAAAATTACTCATACAGTGCTTACGCCCGATAGGGTTTGTAGCGCTAATGTGTGTTACGCACACCGTTACCGCTGGTCAAACCGCTACAACGCCGTTTAACGCTGCGATAGATACGTCGTTGCCCGTAACGTATACCAACCCGGTGTTACCTGGGTTTTATTCTGATCCGAGTATTACTAAAGCCGGAGAATATTACTATTTGGTGTCGAGTACATTTGAGTATTTTCCCGGCATACCGGTGTTTCGCAGTAAAGACCTGGTTAACTGGGAACAAATTGGTCACGTTATAGACCGCCCGGAGCAATTGCCCGACGGAGTGAACATCTTCGCGGTAACGCTGCGCTACCACGACGGTACGTTTTATATCATTACCACCAACGTGGGGTATGGTTGGAATTTTATCATGAAGGCAGAAGACCCAGCCGGCCCCTGGTCTGATCCCATCTGGATAGATGTGCCGCATATCGACCCGGATTTATTCTTCGATGACGATGGCAGGGTATATGTGATCAATTCCGCCTTTACCCTGTACGAAATTGATATTAACACCGGTAAGGTGCTCAACGAGACAGGTCCGATTTGGGCTACAGAAGGCGGCCGTTATGCAGAAGGGCCGCACATTTATAAAAAAGACGGCTGGTACTACCTGATGGCGGCGGAAGGCGGCACTGAGGAAGCTCACTCGATCACAATCGCTCGCAGCCATAACATTACCGGGCCCTATTACAGTAATCCGGCTAACCCCATTGTGACTCACGTGAACCGGGCGGGTCAGCAAAATCCTATTCAGGGGCTGGGCCATGGTGACATGATTCAAACCGACGACGGCGATCACTGGATGGTATTTCATGGATACCGCAGTGTTATTGAGGGCGGTACCCATCATACACTGGGCAGGGAAACGTGCCTTGCACCCGTTAGCTGGCCCGCATTTGGTTGGCCCCAGGTAAATGGCAACGGCACCATCACACCACAAATGCGCGTGCCCACCCTGCCACTCAAGCCGCTTCCTCCGAAACCGGTGCGGACCGTCTTTGATAAACCTTTGGGACTGGAATGGAACTATGTGCAATCACCACCGCCAAACACAGTGCATATTGATACGCGCAGTAAAAAGCTGGTACTAACGGGTTCAGAATTTACCTTGGGTAGTCCGCATCAAAAGGGCGTTAGCTTTGTTGGGCGACGCTTGCAACACACGCACTTTACAGCGCGCACTGAACTGCAGTTTTCGCCAGCTTCTAACAACGAAAAGGCCGGGTTAACTTTGCTGAATAACGGCACTCACTTCGACATCATGGTGGGCGTAGACGAGGGTGTGCGTTACGCACAGGTCATGTTCCAATTTGGCGACATCAGCTACGCATCGGAGCCTGTTGCACTGGCGCCAGGAGCAGTAGTGCTAACGATAGAAGGAACGGGCAGTGAATTTCACTTCGGAATGGAACAACAGGGTAACACCACGGTTATCGACAGCGTAAGTGCGCGGTATTTAAGTTCTGAAACGATTGGTGGATTCACCGGGGTATATGTTGGCCCCTATGCTACCGGCAATGGGCGCCCCGCTAAAAGCGAAGCGCACTACAGCTGGTTTGATTACAAGCCTGTAGAATAGCCTTCGGTCAAGAAAAAAATGGGCACTGGTTATAACAACTCAGCGCCCATCTTGCTACTGGGAATGAATTAACAGTCTTTTTCTTCCATATCCAGTTTGTCTTTTGCTTTTTCGCACGTCTCTTCAATCGCTTCTGCGGTATCTTCAGCTAGTTCTTCAGCTTGGTCTGCTAAATCATCAGTCATTTCTTCAGCCTGATCTACCACGTCTTCTGCCATATCCTGGGCTTGTTCTGTGGCTTCAGCAGCCGCGTCTTTTACATCACTAAGTGCTTTAGCTGCGCTTTCCGCTACGCTATCCACTTTTTCTTCTGTTTGTTCTGCACGGTCATCGCTACAAGCTGCCAGTGTAACGGTAAACAGACCAACTAAAAGTAATGTAACGACTTGTTTTACGTGTTTCATGTGTGTTTCTCCCAAAGTGCGACGTTGTAATTTGGATTATTTGCGCGTTGAACGCCCAATAACCACTTTATAAATAAAGACCAGATAAATACCGGTAAGCAGGACCAGCTTACCCAACCCCTGCATGCTGTTCGACACGCCCAGACGCTTTATAGTCACACCTGTTACGACGGTCATAATGAGTAAAATAAACAACATTGGCATTCTCCTTGTGCTTATGCAGCCTCTACACGTTAATCAACCTAAGGATTCACCAAGGGTTCATCAAAGGTTTGCCAGGGGATTGACGGGTAACAGAGCAACATGTCACCTCTCGGATGACGGGTAGCAATACCAATGCGAAAAGCTTGCCAACATTAATTGTTTTTAATTAACAATAAGTTATACAAGTCACATACAAAACAGAGGGAAAGCCAATGTAAAGGTGTCTGCCCTTGCAGACACCTTTACACAGCGGGTAAATATGGGAATCTGATAGCTAACTTTTTTGCTGCTCAGGATGAAGTGATTTACCTAATATATGGTTGTCACGTTCGATAACCGTGGCCGCTCGGCCAACAATCAGCGGATCAGGCGCTTTGGCAATGTGTTTGTCTTTATTAGGGTAGGGTAATTGGTGCAGGAAATACTGCATACAATTGAGTCTTGCCCGCTTTTTGTCGTCCGACTTTATCACTACCCAGGGTGCGTCTGCTGTGTCGGTATAAAAGAACATCGCTTCTTTTGCTTCGGTATAGTCGTCCCATTTTTGTTGGGCAAGTTTGTCAATTGGACTGAGCTTCCACTGCTTAAGCGGGTCCGTTTCGCGGCGTTTAAAGCGGCGTGTCTGTTCTTCCTGAGTAACCGAAAACCAAAACTTGAATACCCGAATCCCGCTATTCACCAGCATGCGTTCCAACTCCGGCGTTTGACGCATAAATTCCAGATATTCATTTGGTTCGCAAAAGCCCATTACGCGTTCTACTCCCGCGCGGTTGTACCAGGAACGGTCGAATAAGACTATTTCTCCCGCGGTTGGCAGATGCTTGATGTAGCGCTGAAAATACCACTGGCCTTTCTCTTCTTCAGACGGCTTTTCCAATGCCACTACCCGCGCACCACGAGGATTCAAATGCTCCATAAACCGCTTAATTGTGCCCCCCTTACCGGCCGCGTCACGCCCTTCGAAAATCATTACAACGCGCTCGCCGGTGTCTTTTACCCATTTTTGCACTTTTAGCAGTTCAACCTGCAACTGATGCTTATGTTGCTCATAAAACTGACGGGTTACCTTGCGTTTATACGGGTATTCACCGGAGCGAAATGATTCAGCAATGTAATGTTCATCGTGGCGCAGTTCACCAATATTTTGATGAACAACCGACACACTGGCCGAGCCTGTAAAGGTGGTCTGAGACTGAGGTTTTGCAGTGGATGCGGTTTGGTTGTCTGTCACGGTAAGATCTCCTGTTGATGATCTTAGTGTACGCCCAAACCGGTGGGACCTGTGGTGTTAATGCCGCCTGCGCTGATCCAGATCAACGTCAGGCGGCATCGGCATCGGCATTTATTGCAGATACTTGCTCAGGAATTTATCCATCGCTTCGAAGGTTTTCATTCGATTTGACTGAATAGACAAGTGGTGATTACCCAAGGGGAGCTCCACGTATTCAAATACCTTGTCGTGATCTTCCAGTTCTTCAGCCATATTGCGGCTTTGCTCCACATGCACCACGCGGTCTTCTTCGCCGTGGATCAGCAGAATAGGCGTTTTGATGTTTTCTACAAAGTTGATTGGCGAGCGGCGTTCACGATCGTCGCTGTCCTCACCAATTTGTTTTTTAACAAACTCTTTGTTTACAAACGCACGGGCGCGAAATACCAGTCTGTCCAGATCGCTCACCCCGGCAAAACTAATGGCGCAGGTATACATTTCAGGGCTTTTTACCGTGGCAGCAAGGGCAGCAAAGCCTCCATAACTGGCGCCGACAATACAGACTTTGGATTTGTCGGTATAACCCTGGTCAATCATCCACTGGGTGGCATCGGCGATGTCGTCCTGCATTGCCATACCCCAGCTTTGCATTTGTGCTTCACTGAATGAGTAACCATAGCCGGTTGACCCTCGGAAGTTCGGGCGCATCACGGCGTAACCACGGCTGCTGAAATACGCCGTCCAGTAATCGAAGCCTGAATAATCACGACCGCCAGGACCACCGTGCGGAAAAATTACTGTTGGGTAAGGCGCTTTGCCGTGCTTGGGTAAGGTTAAATAGCCTTCGATAGTGGATTTATCACGGGTTGTGATATCGACACGCGTGTGGTTATTCAGTGACTCCGGCACTATGTCGGGGTATTGATCAAACAGAAAATTCAGCGTGCCCTCGCGCTGATTGCCAACGTAATAGCGGCCCGGTTGCGTATCGCTTTCTGAATACAGCAAATACACATCTTCGTTTTGGCTGAATGTTACCAGATAGTTATTGCGCTCTTTAATCAGATCATCGAGACCCTCTTGCAACGCCTGGTAACGCGGCTCCCAGTAATAACGGCCACCTTTGGCATTGGCATGGCGAATACCAATGGCATCCTTGGTTACCGGCGAATAAATCAGGCTGCCGTCCACGTCATATTCGTCATCCGAATACACCAGGGTTTCTTCACGGGTAGTGAGATCCAACTTATACAGGGCACGATAATCACCCAGATATTTTTTGAAGTACAAAATGTTTGGATCGGCGGCAAATCCTGCAATGTGAATCGGTTTATCGGTAGACACATTATAGGCAAACAGTCTTTCGTATTTGTCGTCTTCATTGAGCAAAAGAATTTCGCGATCACCAGTTTCATAATTCAGTGTTATTCCCACGCGCAAATTGCCCTGCCGGTCGGTAACCCAATCGCGGATCCGCTTTTTGCCTTTTTCCAGACGGCTGATCTTTTGATCTTTAATGTTTACCTTAAACACGGAGGGTTCTTGCGGACGTGCAATGTCGATCGCCATCAGGATGTGATCAGGATCATCAGGCAACATATCAATGATTTCGTCCTGGAACTGCGGAGAGTGTTTGGAGTTTTCCTGATAGCGTTTGATGTGACGCCAGTCAATGACTTGCTCGGGCTCGCCGCCCTGCTCATTATATTTCATAACGTACAGACGGGTTTTGAAATACTTGGTACCAGCATCAGAGATTTCGTACTTGGCACTAACCAACAGATCTTCATCGTTGGCCCAGCGATACCAGTTAATTTTGACCTTCTTGTTGTCGGCCCGAAGCAGGTAATACACCTTGCCCGTTTCCATATCCAGCGTCATGAGAGCAGCTAAATCCTCACTCTGAGAATTGCGTTCCATGGCTAAGCGGTTGCCGCCTGGCGATAGCGCAACAGAGTAAAACTGGGGCAATCGGCTAAATGCCTCAATTGGCGTTATTTTTGCTTCTTCATTTGCATTGGCAACCGAGACCGGGATGGCAGTGAGTATGCAAAAGCAAAGCATAACCACGCCTTGTGTAAAGCGCTTCATGGCAACATTCCTTGTATTTATAGGATTTTATAGTGAGTAATATAAATAATCCCGACAACCGAGGCAAACAAATCAGTCTGAACCAGCCGGGTAGTTATTACACACAGTGTCGTAAATCCGCCACGTTTCAACGAAAAAACTGTAGCAATGTCACGGTAAGGGGTAAACTGCCCAACGGGTTTGTCGACTTTTACACAAGCCTTTTTTCCCTATCCCTGTGTAAGGAACCACACGTTTTCACATGTCGCTTCGCACGTTAGTCTTTGTCCTAGGTTTTATCTTGTTTGCTGCCTCAGTGCCAGTTGCCCTGGCAGCCACCACCCTGAGTTACGAATTACGTGGGGTAGAGCAAAGTGCGTTAAAGAAAAACATTGGTTTATATCTGGCAAATATCTCTTTTAACGGCGCAATTCCCGACGAAGCCACACAAGAGCGAATTATTAAAACGGTAAATACCGCCGTGCAGCCCTTTGGTTACTACAATGCCGAAGTAACGCTGCAAATTGAAAAAGAAGACGTGATCATTCAGGTGGCTCTGGGAGAACCACTGATTGTGGCCAATATTACCCGGGAAATCATTGGTGAAGGTCGGGATGACCCGGCTTTCCGCGAGAAATTCAACGCGCTGGCGATTAAAAAGGGCGATGTACTGCACCAGCCCACCTACGAACAATTTAAATCAGCCATGTTCAATTATGCGCTGTCGCATGGTTATTTTGATTTTTACTGGCAAGCCACCCGTCTCGACCTGGTTAGGGAAGAAAATGAAGCGAACGTACTTTTGATTGCCCAGAGTGGTCGTCAGTACAAATTTGGCGAAGTAAGACTGGTTGGCGACAACCGGGCCAAGGCCATCATTGGCCGCTTGCAACCGTTCCAACAGGGCGATGCATACAGTGCCACCAAACTCACCACGTTTAACCGGCGATTAAATGAAACCGGTTATTTTCAGCGTGCGATTGCCCGCCCGTTAGTGAGCCAGGCAGAAGGTGCGAATGTGCCGATTGAAATTACTCTGACCCACCTTCCACGGGATATCTTTAACGTAGGTGGCGGCGGCAGTTCAGATACCGGCCCCCGGATCAGAGGCCGCTGGGAGCGTCCCTGGGTTAACTCGCGGGGACACTCGATTACCGGTGAAGTGTATTTATCGAAACCGGAACAAGCCGCGAGCCTGGATTACCGTATTCCGCTGGAAGACGTGAATAACGATTACGCCAGTATCAAAACCAGTTACGAATTCGAAGACAACACCACCAGCGATACGAAAAGTGAAAAGCTCAGTATATCCGGACACCGTTTCTGGAAAGAGCAGGATTCCCCCTGGCAGCGCAGTGTGTCACTTACCTACGACAGAGAAATGTTTACCCAGGGGATCAGTGAACCGCAAACCGTCAATCTGTTGATGCCCGGCTACTCCATTGGCTACAGCGAGTCCGACAACGTGTTGTCTATTAATCAGGGCAAGTATTTTGTGATTGCCATGCAGGGCGCGCATGAAAACGCCGGAAGCGATATCTCGCTGTTGAAAGTAACGGCTAAAGCCAAATACATAGCGACGTTTAACAACACACATCGCATTTTCCTGCGGGCGGAAGCGGGCGCAATCGAAACCGAAGAGTTTGATCGCGTGCCATCCAGTTTGCGTTTTTTCACCGGTGGCGACCAAAGTATCCGGGGATTTAGTTATCAGGAGATCGCACCTTCCGTACTGGACGACGAAGGCGAACGGGTATTAACCGGTGGTAAATACCTGGCTACTGGCAGCGCAGAATACGCCTATCCCGTTACCGATAATTGGCGGGCAGCCGTGTTTGCCGACATTGGTACTGCCACCAACGATTTCTCTGATCCACTGGCTACCGGTTATGGCATAGGTGCGCATTGGTTAACGCTCATCGGCCCGGTGCGTTTTTATATTGCCCGCGGACACAACGAGTTCGAAAACAGCTGGCGTTTTCACTTCACGCTAGGGCCGGAATTATGAGCATTAATCGTCTGGCAAAAGTGTTTTTGTATGTTGTGGTGAGTATTGTCACCCTGGTAGGCGTTTGTGTATCGCCGCTGGGGATGCCACTGGTGCAATACGCGGTTAACCACAGCGTACCCGGTTTGTCGGTGTCCTCCTTATCGGGCAGCGTATGGTCAAAAATCATCATTGAAAACCTCGCCTGGCATAATGAACAGTGGCAAGTGCAAGTTCCGCGTATTGAAGTAGAACACGACTGGACGTGTTTACTGAATTCCACCACCTGCATTCGCGCGTTAACGATTAATCAGCCGGCCATTGAGCAACTGGCTGAAGCGCCGGCAACAACGTCTGCCGATGAACCCGTAGGTGAAATTGAGCTGCCTGTATCCATACTGCTTGATCAGCTAACGATGACGGATATCAATGTGTCTGCGTTTGCGGGTTCAGTATCGGTTGAACGTATTAGCACCAAAGCGCAATGGGTTAGCAACCTCGAAGTGGCGCATTTTCACACCGATAACATCACGGTTAGGCTGCCTGCATCCGAGGTAAACGCAGCACCGGCAACGCCGTCTGCGTCATTCAACTACGAACCGCCTGTACTACCGGCGATAACGATGCCGCTGCTGGTTAACCTGTCTGATATTGCCATCAATAATCTTGCGGTATATCAAGGCGAATCTTTGCTTACTCAGTTAACGCTTACACTGGATAAAGCCGCGTTAAAAAAACGCCAGTTCGAATGGCAGCAATTCAGCGTTAACGCTCCCCAGGGGCAAGCGCGCTCCTCCGGGCAAATTGCCTTTACCGGAAGTTACCCACTTACTCTTACCGCAGAGGGTAGCTCAGCACTGGCAGATTTCCCACAAAGCGCCAGCGTTGCGGTTAATGGTGATATGAGTAACCTGCAACTGGCCGTTGCGGCCACCGGAACGGTATCGGCCAATGCACAATTACAAACAAACTTGCTGGATAGCGAATTACCGCTGGCCTTACAACTCACCTGGCCAGAGCAGTCTTTGCAGCCCATTCAGGATATGCAACTGGCGGCAGGCGCGTTATCGGTTAGCGGCAGAATGGGCCAATACGCACTGGCGGGCAATACGGCGGTATCGGGTAAAGATATTCCCGCAACTAAAGTCGATATCCAGGCCGTATTAGGCGACCGCTCGCTGGTAATCAGTGCACTGAACGCAGATTTATTAAAGGGCACCATTACTAACAGTGGGGTGCTTTACTTTGGTGATGTACTCAGTTGGGAAGGTCTCACCCGAATTCAGTCACTTGAGCTAAACAGTTTGCACCCGCAAGCGCCCAGTATGCTGGACGGAATTCTGAAAACCCAGATTAGCATGACGAATCGCGGACCCAATGTGCTGGTATCGGATATTCAGCTGTCGGGTGTGCAATACGAACGCGAGTTTCAGCTTGAGGGCGATGCAGTATATTCTGCAAACAGTGATATTGTGGTTGGCAATCTCACCGCGCAACTGGCAGACAACGAAGTATCGGCCATCGGCCAGGTGTTCAAACAGCAGTATATCGATGCACTGGTAACACTGAATTTACCTCATCTGAGCTACCTCTACCCGGAAGTAAAAGGCGGTATACAGGGCTCGGTGAATATTGAAGGTATCTGGGACAATCCCACCATTCAGTCTGCGCTGACACTGCAGGATGTTGCATTAAGCCCAACCCTGAGTGAAGCCATAGCAAAACAAGGGCCGTTGAATGGCTCGATAGACATTGCTGGCAGTCTGGCAGAACACACCTTGTCGTCTTCTTTGCAGCTCCCCGATTACAACAGCGAGTTAAACCTCACTGGCGCCTGGCAGAAGGGTATCTGGCGCGGCCGTTTAAGCGACACGAAATTGGCTGTAGTAAACACCCGCTGGGAACTAAACTCAGACGTAGAACTGATGTTCGCACAATCACCGCTGCAATTTGAGATTTCCGCACATTGCTGGGAATCGCGTGAACACGGTGAACTCTGCATAAACGCAGCAAATTACAACCCGAAGCAAGTGTTGTGGGATGTCAGTGCCACCAACCTGCCGTTGGGCTTATGGGCGTATGAATTAGCACCTGACATCCTATTTGAACGAAACGATGCCACACTCTCGTTTTCCAGTCAGGGCAAGCTTGATGTGAAATCGCAAAAGGCTCAGGCCAAAATTACCGCTGACATTTCTTCAGAAGACTGGCGATTAGGGCCCAAAGGCGAAGTGCTGATCGCCGTTGATACGTTTGCTTTAAACGGCAACTGGGCCAACGACCAGCTCATTTTCGATGCCGACGTTAACAGCCCACAGGTCGGCGAAATCGCCGCAAACCTGACACTGTTGCCGCTGGCACAAACCCCCGGCATTGCCGGTACCGTAAATATCAATCACTGGAAACTGGCGCCATTTAAGTCTCTGCTGCCCAACATGAATGCACTGGACGGTGAGATCGATGGTGCTTTGGTATTAAACGGCGCACTTGCCCTACCGGAAATAAACGGCGAGTTAAGTATTCGCGATGGTCATATCGACAGTGACGACCTGCCGGTAAAAGTGAGTCAGTGGCAGCAAACCATTACCTTAAACGGTGATAATGCTACGTTTAATGGCCAGTACATGCTTGGCGACGGGGCTGGCACATTAACAGGTGACGTGAGCTGGCGCGATGTACCTGAAGTTAACTTTACGGTTGCAGGTGACGCGTTTACCGTGCAGTACGACGACAGCAAAGTAAAAGTATCACCCGATTTAACCGCGTACATCACACCGCAGAAAATCGAGATCAAGGGGTCGGTTGATGTGCCTTATGCCAGAATTAAAGTAAACGAGCTTCCAGCCAGTGCTATTGCGCCGTCAAAAGACGTACACCTGCGAGGTGAACCGCCGAGTGACGCCCTTATCGATCAAATTCACGCCAATGTTATGGTGACTATTGACGATGCAAAAACCCAGGAAGTCAAACTGGACGCGTTTGGCCTTACCGCGTCTTTAAGCGGCGGTATTCGGGTGCAAACACAACCTGCGTTAACCGGCTTTGGCGATCTGCAGATACTCAATGGCCGGTATCAGGCATACGGCCAAAACCTGCTCATTCGCACCGGCGAAGTACAATTTAACGGCCCAATTGATGAACCCATGTTGCTAGTGGAAGCCATTCGCGATCCAGATCTTACCGCCGACGACGTGGTAGCAGGGGTGCGAATAGAGGGTCCAGCCACGCAGCCTAGTGTGAATCTGTTCTCTGAACCCGCAATGGATCAGGCGCAAAACCTGGCCTACTTACTGAGCGGTAGCGGTAGTCTTGGTGGCAGCAATAGCGAAATGGACCAAAATGCTTACGCCAGCCTGTTGATAGGTTTTGGCTTATCCAGCTCGGAAGGCTTAACCAGCAGCGTAGGGGACGCCCTTGGGATTGAAGATTTCACGGTATCCACCACTGGACAGGGAGACAACACCAAACTGGCTATTTCGGGCAAAATAGCACGCAACTTAACCGTGCGATATGGCGTGGGTATGTTTTCTAATGAAGACAGCGGCGGTCAGGAAGTGGCGCTGCGCTATCAAATCATGAACAACCTGTATATTGAAGTAGTGCGCAGCCTGCACACAGCCGTGGATCTGTATTATCAGTTCACGCTTGGCAAGCGCGGCAAAGAAGATCAAAACAACCCTACCGCACCAGCACCAGCACAGTAACTGTTCCGGGCTTAGTATTTATCAGACAAATCGGTAATACGGCCATTTTTCAGGCTGTAAATCCAGCTATGGATCGACAAATCCTGATTGCGGGCCAGCGCATCCTTAACGATAGTGGTTTTGCGCACGTTACTGGTTTGTGTAAGCACGTTAAGCTCACATAATTTGGCTGAGCGTTCATTCTCTGGCAGCGCCTGGATATCGTTGTAGTGCAATTGATAAATATCGCGAATATGCCCCAGCCAGTTATCAATTAAACCGAATTGCTGGTCACTCATAGCCGCTTCAACACCACCACAGCCGTAGTGTCCACACACGATAATATGCTTCACTTTCAGTACGTCCACCGCATACTGCAACACCGACAGGCAATTAAAATCGGTATGGATCACCATGTTTGCTACGTTGCGGTGCACAAAGATATCACCTGGCAACAGGTCAACTATCTGATTGGCCGGCACCCGGCTATCAGAACAGCCAATCCACAGGTATTGCGGCGCCTGCTGTTTGGATAATGTTTCAAAAAACGTAGGATCGGCATTATGGGTTCGCGCCGCCCAGTGTTTGTTATTTTCGAGCAAATGTTTAATCGAGGTCATGAAACACTACCAACATATTGAATTGGCGGTGATTATACGCTTAAAAACCTGAGTTAGGTATCTAATACCGCCAACTGCTGATACTCGAGTTTAAACCGGGCAGCGCGCTTGTGTGCCCACACTGCCATAGCGGTTAATCCAATTCCCACTAATGCCAGAACCCATGCACTGCGGCGCAGATTGTCGAGGGTATAGTCTTCATAAGCCGCCATCAGGCCCAATATTGCCACTAATGCGACACCAGACAGCCAACAGGAATGAAACGTCAGGCGAGCAATTTTATGATTATTCAGCAGCTGTTTCTTAAGCGTGCCTAAATAGTGAGAAGTATCTTCAAAACGGGCTAACGCCGCATGACGGCGCAGCCAGGCAATGTAGGTGTAAAACAAAAAGGTGATCACCAGTAATGCCACCAGGCATCCAGCCAGCAATGATGATAACGCGTCCCAGGTAACCATCATTACCCATAGTGCAGGCACAAACCCCAGTAAATCAACAAACAGATATATGCGCTGAGCGCGCTGCTGGCGTTTCAGTCGTTTCGCTAAATCCAGCATGTCAATATGACTGGTAGGCTGCTGTTGCCATAGCGCCGTTAAATCCGGTGTTGCGTCAGGCATGTTGTAGCTCCTGTTGTAACTGTGTTTTTGCGCGCTGCAATAACACGCCTACGTGATTTTTGGTAATACCACATATCTCGGCAATCTCTATGTAGCTCAGACCTTCCAGTGTGAGTGTGAGTACTTGTCGCATCGCAACCGGTAAGGCTCGCACCGCTACCAATAATTGCTGAATATCGGCTTGTTGCTCTGCCACTTCGTGTGGCTGCATATTGGCCTGTCCGGGCGCAAACTCCCAGTCGTCATTGTCGTGTCCGGATACTTCTTGTTTCTTTACTTCTTTGCACACGTGCGTTACCGCCCGGTTATGCGCAATCTTCAAAATATAGGTTTTTAAAGACGCCTCGCCGTTAAACCGGGCCAGCCCCTGCCACACTGCCAGTGCAATCTCCTGCAGCAACTCCTGTTGCAGGGCATCGTTCGCTTCATAGCTCGACGCCACGCGACTAAGCAATGCCTGATGCTGGTTGAGGATATCCTTAAAATCCGCTTGCACTCACTGTCCTGATTTATCGTTGTTTAATGAAGTTATTACAGGTAGTCAGGTATTTATAAAAAAAATTACACATCGACTGTAATTTTTTTCCGCGCTCGCTGACTAGAGTAATATCCACTATACAGGAGCCCGCTATGACTACTTTGAACATTGTTACATTAATTTCGGCTGTACTGGTACTGAGCCTGGTTTGTCATTATTTAGATGCCAAATACCGCTGGCAATTAAGTGCCTGGTTTTGCGGTGAGAGCGTAAATCCGTTTGCCCAGGGTACGCATACCGTCGCAGAAAAGTCTGACCCCAAAGATGAAGAAATTGCAGCCCTTAAAGCGCGCATAGCAACACTGGAGGCCATTGTGACTGAACCGGCTTACGCACTAAACGAAGAGCTTAAAAAACTCAGTCGCCAATAATTACCATGCGGTCAATCCGGTGTACCTGGCTAAACGCCCTGTAAAAAGGCCGCCAGACTGCCTGCCGCCAGTGAAATTAAACGCTGGCGGGCTTCTTTAGCGGCCCAGGCATTGTGGGGCGTAATGAGTAAATTAGGTAGCCGAGCGGTTAGCAGTGGATGATCTGCTGGTGGAGGTTCACTGCTCAGTGTGTCTAACGCTGCGCCGCCAATGTGTTTATTCAGGAGCGCATCGAGCAAAGCGTGTTCATCAATCAGGCCACCTCGTGCTGTATTGATCAGCAATGCGCCTGGTTTCATTAGCGCAAAGCGCTGTGCATTCATCAATTCAGCCGTATCCGGACTCAGCTGACAATGCAAACTTACCACATCGGCACTGGGTAATAGCGTATCTAACGGCTCTCGACCTGACGAGCCACTGTCTGTGTATTGCGTGCCGGGTCTCGCCGCCACAGATACCCGCATGCCAAAGGCTTTGGCAAGTTCAGCTACGCGCTGCCCCAAGGTGCCATATCCCACAATAACCAAATGCTTGTTTGCCAGTTCGATAACCGGATTGTCGAGCAGGCAAAAAAACGGCGATGCTGACCACTCGCCCTGTTGCACCTGATGCATGGTAGGGATCGCCGATGTTGCCAGATTCAACATCAGCATAAGCGTGTGCTGAGCTACAGAATCCGTGCCGTAACCCGCCACGTTATTCACGGTAATACCGCGTGTTTTGCAGTATTCCAAATCCACGTTATTCATGCCGGTAGCCAGCACACCGATATACCGGCAACGCGGTGCTTGCCGCAGTATATCTGCACTGAGCACGACTTTGTTAACCAGGATCACGTCGGCATTGGCAATGCGCGGTACAACGGTATCAGCAGTCGTTACCGGATGGCAGGTTAACGAAATAGGCAATGCACGTAAGGCAGACAAATCAGCGTCCTGCCCCAGTGAATCACCGTCCAGAATGACTGCGTGCATCAAAGCGCTTCAATGATTCGTTCTAATGCACTTTTGGTGCGTGGCGGAATTTGCACAACGCGGTTGGTTGCGCGATCAACAAATACCTGCACAAACTGACCGTGCGCCACGCGCCGATGGTTGGTGCCAGCGTAAATTGACACACCGTAGGTTACCGAGCTACGGCCAATTTTGGCTACCCGCACCCCCACTTCCACATCTTCCGGATAGGAAATAGTGGAAATGAACTGGCACTGTGAACTCACCACATGGGCAATTACCGGGCTGTGCCTGAAATCCATACCTGCTTCATCGGCCAAAAACCGATTTACTGCGGTGTCGAAAAAGCTGTAAAACACCACGTTGTTTACGTTGCCATAGACATCATTGTCCTGCCAGCGCGTGGGCAGAGTTACTGCATAGGGATAATCACTCAGCGAAGGGGTTATATCCGTCATGTTTATTCTCATCCTTCAATGATGGTTTCAGCGTACCGCGTTGCTCGCGGCGTCGCTACGGGCAAAGTACGTTGATTATTATTTTCGGGTGTGTCCGTTACCCATTACCACAAATTTTTCCGTTGTGAGGGATTGTGCGCCCATGGGTCCGTAAGCGTGCAGTTTGCTGGTGGAAATACCGATTTCTGCACCTAATCCCAATTCACCGCCATCAGAGAATCGCGAAGAGGCATTCACCATGACTACCGCCGAGTTGATGTCGCGAATAAATGCGTTGGCCGTTGCGTAGTGCTGCGTGGCAATCACTTCGGTATGACCCGAACCATACTGAACAATGTGCTCAACCGCATCTTCATAGCTATCTACTACCCTTACCGCAATTTCCATTGCCAGGTATTCAGCATGCCAATCAGCATTGGTGGCGCCCACCGCGCCATGAAAATGCCTGATCGACGTCTCACAGGCGTGGATCACGGTATTGTGAGTTTTCAACATGGCGGCCGCACGGGGTAAAAACACATCAGCAATCGATTTGTGTACCAAACAGGTTTCCAGCGCGTTACATACACCGGTGCGCTGGGTTTTACCGTTTTCCAACAGCGCCAGGGCCTGCTCGATGTCGGCGTGCTGGTCGACATATAAGTGACAGACACCTTTGTAATGCTGAATAACCGGGATCTGGCTGCGTTCACTCACATACTGAATCAGCCCTTCGCCGCCACGGGGAATAATCAGGTCCACGTCGTCTTTCAAGGTCATCAGGGTATTCATGATAGCCCGGTCAGGATCGGGGACAACAGTTACGGCGGCAGCATCGATATGATGCTTGCGCAGCACATGGTGTAAGCAGGCTGCCAGGGCCAGATTAGAGTGCAACGCTTCTTTGCCGCCGCGCAGAATAACCGCATTGCCAGCCTTAAAACACAGCGCAGCCGCATCCACTGTTACATTCGGGCGCGATTCATAAATCATCGCAATAACACCCAGCGGAATGCGCATTTTGCCAACCTGTATGCCGCTTGGCATGGTTTTCATCTGGCTGATTTCACCTACCGGATCATCCTGATCAGCAATTGACGCCACCGCGTTGGCAATGGCCATAACCCGCTCTTCGGTAAGCGTTAACCTGTCTACCATAGCGGCATCCAGATGCACGGACTTTGCGTGCTCAAGATCCAACTGGTTAGCCGACAAAATATTGCGGGTTTGTTGTATCAGGTAATGACTGATGTCGTGCAGCACTTCGCGCTTTTGCTCCGGGCTAAGACGGGCTACCTGACGGGCGGCCTTTTTTGCCTCTTTGGCTGCTTGTCGAATCGAAAAGCTCATCGCGTGCTCCTTATTTCAATAACACCAAATCGTCACGGTGAACGACAACTTCGCCGTTATCGTACCCCAGAATGTCGCGGATACGCTGACTTTTCTCACCTTTGATTTTCTTGAGTTCCTGTGCGCTGTAAAGCGCCAGGCCTTTGGCCAGGGATTTGTCCTGGCTCACAATTTCAATGGCATCACCGGTTTCGAAGTTACCACTCACTTCGGTTATACCTGAAGGCAGTAAAGACGCACCTTTTGAAACCAAGGCTTTCTCAGCACCAGGGTCGACGTAAATTTTACCACGGGTTTTCAGCGTGTGTTCCAGCCACAGTCGGCGGGCAGTTTTTTGCGACTGCTGGGCTTTAAACAGCGTACCGGGAATGTTGCCATCCTGCAGTTCATCAAACACGTGGCCATTGCGCCCATTTACAATCAGGGTTTGAATGCCGCTGCGCGTGCATTTATCGGCGGCTTCAATTTTGGTACGCATGCCGCCGGTACCCACCGATGAGCCAGCCCCGCCAGCAATACTGTAAATATGCGGCGTTATTTCATCCACAACCGGGATCAATTTGGCCGTGGCGTCTTTGCGCGGATCGGCCGTATACAGGCCGTCGATATCCGAGCAAATAATTAACGTGTCGGCACCCGACACTAACGCCGTATAGGCCGCCAGGTTGTCGTTATCACCGACTTTCAGTTCGTTCACTGCTACCGTATCGTTTTCATTCACCACGGGTAATGCCTGGTGGTTTAACAGCTCACGCATGGTATTTTTAATATTTACGTAGCGTGTACGGTCGTGCAGGTCGTCATAGGTTAATAATACCTGAGCACAGGGAAAATCGAAAAACCGCTGCCAGTTGGCCATCATGTACATCTGACCGATGGCAGCCATGGCCTGCTTCTCAGAAATAGAAGCCGGATGCTGAATAGGCACTTTAGCCCGCCCCGCAGCCACACTGCCGGATGACACTAAAATAACCTCTTTGCCTGCCTCTCGGGCAGACGTAATAAAACGCGCAATTGGAAGAATATAGCGGCCACTGCAT
This sequence comes from Alteromonas sp. AMM-1, assembly GCF_047290655.1. Taxonomy (NCBI): domain Bacteria; kingdom Pseudomonadati; phylum Pseudomonadota; class Gammaproteobacteria; order Alteromonadales; family Alteromonadaceae; genus Alteromonas; species Alteromonas sp. AMM-1. Next base: position 66,330 of record NZ_JBLBUE010000003.1, read on the forward strand.
TGCTGGCCATCGGGCGCGATCAGCGCACTGCCAATTTTGATTACGGCACGCTGCCAGGTAAACCCACTCATTAGCATGAAGACAAAGAAAGTAACGGGGTTTCAAGAATATTACAAAGCGCCCACAAAACAAACAAAAAACCGCATCACAACAGCATGTATGGCTGGCTTTGCGTTAAGGCTGTTGCAATTTACGGCAAACGGCTGGCATTTGTGAATACATTAGAATTACACTACTTGTTTATCATAATAAATAAGCGTCATAACGACTAAGGATCATACATGAGCAATCGTATGCCCAAGTTGATCTGGTTAATGCCGGTGCTGTCTATGCTGACTTGCTCAGTAACTGCGAACGCTGCCATTAAACAGACGAAAGGGGATTTCGAAGATAAATTCCGTCAACTTGATGAAGTGCTTCCCACACCAAACGTGTACCGCAACGCGGCAGGTGAGCCAGGCCATCAGTACTGGCAGCAAAAAGTGGATTACGACATCGACGTAACCCTGGACGAAGCCAAACGTCGTATCGACGCGTCTGAATCTATTACTTACCAGAACAACTCACCGGATACCCTGAAATATTTATGGGTACAGCTGGATCAAAACAAATTCCGTCCCGACTCAATGTCAGCGCTAAGCGAAAACTTTGGCGGAATCGGTAACCGCGGCCCGGCAACATCCGCCCCCAGCGACAGCTCACCGGCTAAACTTTCCATGGAAGCCATTCGCCGTCAGCAGTTTGTAGACGATAACGAGCTGGGCTATCAAATTAAGAAAGTCACCGACGGTAGTGGCAAAGCACTGCATTATGTGATTGTTGGCACCTTGATGCGGGTTGATCTTGCAGCACCATTGAAGCCGGGCAAGAAAACCGACGTAAAAATTGATTTTGGTTTTAACATTGTTGAAGAAGATGCCGTATCTGCCCGTGCAGGTTACGAGCATTTCCCGGATGACAAGCGCGAAGGCGGCAACGACATTTTCCTGTTGGCTCAATGGTTCCCGCGTTTGGCCGCTTACACAGACTACGAAGCCTGGACCAATAAAGAGTTCCTGGGTCGAGGTGAGTTTACCCTTGAATTTGGTAATTACGACGTAGAAATTACCGTACCAGCCGACCACATTGTGTCGTCAACCGGTGTACTGAAAAACCCGAAGTCGGTGTTAACCAGTGAGCAACGCGATCGACTTGAGCAAGCTAAAAATGCCGAGCGTACCGTTTTCATCGTAACCGAAGAAGAAGCGCTGGAAAACGAAAAAGAAGGCACAGACAAAACCAAAACCTGGCATTTTGAAGCAGAAAACGTGCGTGACTTCGCATGGGCTTCTTCACGTAAGTTTATGTGGGATGCACGCGGTTATCACCAGGGTGGTAAAGACCAACCTCTAGTGATGGCGATGTCTTTCTACCCGAAAGAAGGTGGCGATCTGTGGAAGAAGTACTCAACCGAGTCGATCATTCACACCATGGAGGTGTATTCGCGTTTCTCGTTTGATTACCCTTATCCGGTTGCACAATCGGTTAACGGTCCGGTAGGCGGCATGGAATATCCCATGATCACCTTTAACGGCCCGCGTACCGAACTGCGCGATGACGGTTCACGCACTTATTCACTGGCTGAAAAACGCTTCCTGATTGGCGTTGTTATTCACGAAGTGGGGCATATTTACTTCCCAATGACAGTGAACTCTGATGAACGTCAGTGGACCTGGATGGACGAAGGTCTGAACAGCTTCCTCGATGGCGTTGCAGGCCGCGAATGGGATCCGGATATTCCATGGGGTGTTGAACCCCGTGACGTAGTGGATTACATGAAGTCCGACACACAAGTGCCTATTATGACCCAGTCTGACTCTGTTTTGCGCTTAGGTCCAAATGCGTACACCAAGCCAGCGGTAGCACTTAACATTCTGCGCGAAACCATTCTTGGCCGCGAATTATTCGACTTCGCGTTTAAAGAATACGCGCAGCGCTGGAAGTTCAAACGCCCCACACCAGCTGACTTTTTCCGCACTATGGAAGAAGCCTCAGGCGTTGATTTAGACTGGTTCTGGCGCGGTTGGTTCTACACTACCGATCACGTGGATATCTCCTTAGACAAGGTTTACAAACTGCGTTTGGACACTCAGGATCCAGATATTGATTTTGCGCGTGAGCGCCAGGTTGAGCAAGACAAGCCTAAGTCACTGACTGACGAGCGCAACGCTGCTGAAGGCAAGAAATTGTGGGTAGACCGTTATTCCGACATTACCGACTTCTACGATGAAAATGACCAGTTCACGGTAACCAACAAAGAGCGCAACAGCTACAAGAGCTGGTTAGACAAACTGGAACCCTGGGAGCGTAAGGCCTTTGAACGCGCGGTTAAAGAAGACAAAAATTACTATGTAATGGAGTTTTCTAATCTGGGTGGTCTGGTTATGCCTATCATCCTGGAGATGACTTATGCCGACGGCACTACCGAACAGTTGCGTATTCCAGCTGAAATCTGGCGTCGTACCCCTAAAGCGGTGAGCAAACTGGTGGTAACCGACAAAGACAAAGAACTGGTAAGCGTAACCGTTGATCCACGCTGGGAAACTGCCGACGTTGATGTGGAAAACAACCACTATCCACGCCGCATTATTCCTTCGCGTATTGAAGCGTATAAGTCTAAACCAAGTTCAGCGAAGGTTCGCCGTGACATCATGCATGACATCAAAACCGAACTGAAGACCGACAAGAAAGACGGTGAAGACGAGAAGAAGGAAGGCGATGACAACTAAGCTGTCGCGCATTTCTGACGTGGTTAAGGCAGGGCTTTATGCCCTGCTGTTATGTGTTTCAAGTTCACAAGCCATAGCGCATCAGCAAAAGGCCGCGATCACCACTGTGTTGTTCAACCCGCGCACAGAAAATATTGAGGTGATGCATCGCTTTAATTTGCACGATGCCGAACACGCCGTAAAAATGCTGTTTAAAAAAACCGCCGACATACTGGATGACCCGGCCACGCAGGCCGAGTTTGCCAACTATGCTGCAGAACGCTTTATGCTGTTAAATGCCGCAGGCGAACCGCTTAAGCTGTCTTTGATTGGGTTTGAAACAGAAGGTAAATACTTTTGGGTTTATCAGGAAACCGATCAGCCACCTGTTCTGAAGGGGCTGAGAGTGCGTCATGACGCACTGCGTGATATCTGGCCAAGCCAGGTAAATACGCTGAATGTGGAAGGCAATGGCGATCTGAAAACCTTAACCTTTACCGACAATGTGGCGTTACTGGAAGTGCACTTTTAAAGCCACGCACGTCAACACTTAGAGAGTTGTTGTGTAGCGGTCTTCCGCTACACAAACCTGCTTATTTCGCCTCACCATTACCTGTTCAGACCATTGTCGCAATTGACCCCGTGCCCCTGAGTACGTCATTATGCTAGGTAAAAAAGGGCATAATGTATGACTGATACCCAACAACCTGCCAACGACACCGCAAACAACAAGAAAAATGTATTGTGGGTGTACCTCTCTGGCGCAATGGCAATCACTATTGTAGTAATGATGTTCATGCCTAATTCCGGCATGGGAGGCTCCATTATCGCTATTTACGGCCCCATGCTGTGGTGCGGCATTTTTGCTGCGGCGCTGGCACGCTACAACGAACGAAATGGCTGGATAGGATTTGCGATAGGCAGTGGCATTGGTATGCTGCTACAAGTGATCTCTCAGATAGTGTAGCGGGACATGTCCGACACGCCGAAATCCCGCCCGATACCCAGTTCGCGTTTATCGCGCATGACGCGTATAGGCGCGCTGGCGGGAAAGATAGCGGGCAGCGTGGTGTCTCAGGGTGCAGCTAAGCTACTTTCGGGCCAGCGCCCTTCGCTTTCGGATTTAGTACTCACGCCCAGGAATATCCAGCGTATTACCGACCAACTTGCCACGTTGCGCGGCGCGGCGATGAAATTAGGGCAATTAATTTCAATGGATGGCGGAGAGTTACTTCCTCCAGAATTAAGTGCCATTCTTGCGCGTTTGCGCGAAGATGCCGATCCTATGCCAAAAGCACAGTTACAAGCAGTACTTGACGACGCGTGGCAGCCAGGATGGCAAGACACATTGCTGTATTTTTCCTTTGCCCCAATCGCCGCAGCTTCGATTGGCCAGGTACATAAGGCCATTACGTTTAACGGCGAAACCCTTGCCATTAAAGTGCAATATCCCGGTATCGGCGACAGCATAAACAGCGATGTAGACAATGTAGCGAGTATTATTAAGCTATCCGGGTTATTGCCTGGCACACTCGACATCAAGCCACTGCTATCCCAGGCAAAAGCGCAATTGCACGACGAAGCAGACTATCTGCGCGAAGCGGCGATGCTTCGCCAGTACAGTAAGGCATTGGGTAACCATCCGGATTTTGTGGTGCCCGACGTTTTCGACGAATTTACCACCGCCACCACCCTCGCTATGACCCACATTAAGAGCGATCCGATCATCACTCTGGCGCAGGCCCCGCAAGCCGTGCGCAACCGGCTCATGACTGGCCTTTTTAGTTTGTTTTTTGATGAAGTGTTTTCGTTTCGCCTTATTCAAAGCGATCCCAACATGGCCAACTACCGCTATATTGCCGAGTCGGAAACCGTTGCACTGTTAGATTTTGGTGCGTGTCGCGACGTACCAGAGGCGGTGTCTAAAGGTTACCTGGCACTGCTAAGAGCCATGGCCAAGGATGATATGGCGGGCGTAGCCCAGGCCGCGCTGGATATAGGGCTAATGCAAACGACCCACAGTGAATCGCAACAGGCAACCGTAGTGGCGCTCGGTAAACTAGCATGCGAAGCATTGTATTGCGACGGCCCGTACGATTTTGCTAATTCGGACCTGCTCACCCGGGTACAGGCACTGGGTATGAAACTTAGCTTCGATGAAGACTTTTGGCACATTCCGCCGGTGGATGCTATTTTTATCCACCGAAAATTAGGCGGCTTGTATTTGTTGGCCAAACAACTCAATACGCAAATTGACCTGCGCGAAGCCGCCAGCAAATGGCTGTAAAATTTAATACGGCATATCCATACTAAACGGCAAGGCCATCGCGTGTGCCGCTTTGGGTGGATTACCTATCATCTCGTCATAGGGCGTGTCGTGTTTCATATACGATTTATCCACTGAACAATGTGCAAAGAATTCCCGGATATGGCCTGTGCTGTAAAAGCGCATTGGTTTGTCTGAATCATCGTAAACCAAGCCAGTTTGATTACCACAGGTAAGTTGCACCAGGTATACATTCATTTCAAACGACTGCACTTCCAGCACATCAATTGCCCAGACATCTGCTTCCAGGTCTTTTCGCCAGAATTTATACATAACTCACATTTCCGGTTAGTTGGTGATTGTGTATACGGCTGCACGGAAAAAATGGATGAAATGTAAATCAAACGGAAAAATCGTACCTGTTAACGGTTTACTCTTGAGGCCTGGCCTGATATTCAATAAAACAGTAAGCCGGTAATTTAAAAAAAAGAATAAAAAAACAACATTGAATTTCAGCGGATTGCCAATAACTCTGGTAGTATGAATTGAGCAACCATCAAATCAAGGTAGATATCTATGAGCGAGAATTCCGAGCAAAAGTCTTGGTTACCCTACGTCATTATCGGCGTGGTTGTGATTGTATTGCTGGCCGTTTTATTATGGCCTTCCAGTGAACCAACACCTGAGCCAGCCAAACCGATTGAGCCTCCTGCGATTGCGCAGCCAGAAACCATAGAGCCTGCAACCCCTGATGTCTTTGAAGCGGCCCCTGCACCCGAGCCGGTGGTGATCGATCCTAATCAGGAAATCGACCCCATGCCACAGTCTGCACCGGAGCCACAACCACTGGATATCAGTGATGTTGCTGTGAAAAGTGCGTTGGAAACCATTGCTTCATCACCCTTGATCAGTCGTTTACTGGTTAATGACGGTCTGCTTCAGCGTTTTGTTGTATCGACGACCAATCTGGCTGATGGCGATATGGCGCCGAACCATCGCTTATTAACCCCGCCTGATCAGGAATTTCGTGTGTATACACAAGCCGATCGCAAGTGGATTGATGCAGCCAGTTACAAGCGGTATACGCCTTACGTTGATGCACTTGAATCCATGAGCAACAGTGATCTGGTAAAACTGTACACGACTTATCTGGATGAGATTCAGGCTAAATATGCCGAAATTGGCGATCCAGACCAGTCATTTACTGAAGTCATGATTAGCGCTATTGATACACTGCTGGATACGCCAGAAGTGAAAATGCCAGTGGAAGTGTATACTGATTCGGTAATGTACAAGTATGCTGACGAGCGCCTGGAGAGTTTGTCTGGGCCGCAGAAACAATTGCTTCGCACCGGCCCCGATAATATGCGCCGTATAAAGGCGAAACTGCGAGAATTGCGCGACGCGCTGTCATCGCTCTAATCCTCTAAATTCAATTACAAAAAAAGCAGGTTACTTCAAAACCTGCTCTTTTTATGCTTATTAAAGGGCATTTCCCCATAGCCCGCCGGACTATTCTGCTGGTTAGATTGAGTTATCTGAAAGCGTAGTTAACGGGCATTTAATGCCGCCGTTTTTTTTGGCGTTCTGGTTATAAATAAGCGCGCCGACAGGCGCTGTACCGAGGTTTCCATAAATACGACTTCCTATTTGATTAGAAAGCCAGTATTGCTGAATTTCCTGCCGAGCACTATACACAACGTTGCCGGTTATAGCTGATATTCGCCTTATAAAGCTCCATGTCTAACGAAAAAAAGCCTGTGTTTTTTGCCTATCTGAACAACTTCACATAGAGTTATTTCTATTCCCTGGCGTTGATGCTTTCACCGGTATTACAGGGTAAGTACAACCTATTAATTACAACAACAAAAGAGAAGAACAATGAAATCCTGGTTAAAAACACTCACCCTGACAACGACGCTGTTGCCCCTGGGAATGCTACATGCCGCCACAGTAATTCATGCCGGAAACGCATTCACCGGCACCAGTGAAAAACTCACCGGCCCGGTATCCATAATAGTAGATGGCAACACCATTACCCGTATCGAAAAAGGTCATATCGCAGCAGGCGAGGGCGATACGCTGGTCGATTTATCTGACTCAGTTGTATTGCCTGGCCTGATGGATATGCACGTCCACCTGAGTTTTCAGCAAGGCGGTACGGCTTCATACCTAAAGCGCTTTACTCAAAACGAGGCCGATTACGCCCTAATGGCATCGCACTATGCGGAAAAAACCCTGATGGCCGGGTTTACTACCGTACGCAACCTTGGCGATAGCTACAACGAAACGGTGGCACTGCGAAATGCCATTAGTAACGGTATTGCTACCGGCCCACGTATTTATACCGCAGCCAAGTCCATCGCCACCACCGGCGGGCATGCCGATCCAAGTAACGGTATGGCCAAGCTCATTGCCCCGCATGTGGGCCCGGAAGAAGGCGTAATCAATGGCGCTGATGAAGCTCGTCAGGCCGTAAGACAACGGTACAAGGATGGTGCAGACACCATTAAAATCACCGCAACCGGCGGTGTACTGAGCGTCGCTAAAAGCGGTCAGAACCCCCAATTTATGGATGATGAGCTTACAGCCATTGTTGAAACTGCAAACGATTACGGAATGAAAGTTGCCGTACATGCCCATGGCAAAGAAGGCATGGTACGGGCAATTAAAGCGGGCGTGACCTCTGTTGAGCACGGTACTTACATGGACGACGAAGTGATGAAGCTGATGAAAAAGCACGGTACTTACTACGTACCTACCATCCTCGCAGGCAACTTCGTGGCCGAAAAAGCCAAAATAGACGGCTATTTTCCTGAGATTGTTCGTCCCAAAGCCGCGGCAATTGGTCCCTTAATTCAGTCAACCTTTGGCAAGGCTTACAAAGCGGGGGTGAACATTGCGTTTGGTACCGACAGTGGCGTATCCGCGCACGGCGACAACGCACAGGAATTTACCCTGATGGTAGACGCTGGCATGCCACCTGCAAAAGCCATATTAAGTGCAACCGTTAACACCGCCAAACTGTTGGGCATTGACGATACACTCGGTACGCTGGAAGCCGGTAAACTGGCTGATTTAATTGCAGTTAAAGGTGATCCATTGGCCGATATATCCGTGCTTGAGCAAGTACAGTTTGTAATGAAAGACGGTAAAATTTACAAACAATAGGGCAGTAAGTACCAGTGAAAAACGCCAAACGGGTATTAAAGCAAAAGACCAAGGCAATGATTGAGTCACGCAATATGTTGCGTGGTATTACCATTGCCTCGTTTTTAGAATCAACCATTGTGCCTATTCCTCTGGAAGCGGTGTTGATTCCTTTAATGCAGGCCAAACGCGATAAGCTCTGGCATATTGCGTTGATGGCCACCGTTGGCTGTATTATTGGAGCCCTGTTTGGTTATGCACTGGGGTATTTTCTGTTTGACGCTATAGGCGATTCCCTGATTGCGCTGTTTGGCAGTGAAGCACAGTTTGAGCGTGTTGAAGCACAAATGGCTACTCAGGGTTTTTGGTTTGTACTAACGTTGGGCATTGTGCCCATTCCCTTTCAAATTGCTATGCTGGCTGCAGGCGCCACCAAGTATTCCCTGGCACTGTTCTTACTGGCTACCGTTATAGCGCGGTCAATTCGGTATTTTGGGCTGGCGTTGGCAGTTAAACTACTTGGTAATCAGGCCGAGCAATTTATCCGACGTTATCGCACCAAAGCCATGATTGGTATCACGCTGGTGTGCGCGGGCCTGTGGCTGGCATTGAACTAAGCTACTTTATACTTCTACACGGCCCTGTTCGCTTGAGCAAGTTTACAACACACAAAACTCATTTTAATTAATACCCAAAATCGCAATTGATAATAATTATCATTTAGATTAAATTAATTGTATTACGCTGCGATTCATAACAAAGGAGGCCTGCATGCGTACACAATTATTGTGCCCTGTATATCGGAAATGGCTGCGACTTCATCCTGATCATGCCAGACAGGCTCGGCAGATATTGCGCAAGCAAGCACGCGATTATCAACGTAACGGCGATCTTCAAAAAGCGTTTACGTTCAATCAGCTGGTTTGGGAAGTCGCGCAGTCGGTGCTATTGGCATTGCGACCAATTGACCAGCATGATAGCGAAAGCCAGAAAGATCTTTTGTTTTTTGCTGCATCTGCCATAGCAGTCGACCGCTGCGCCAGAGCTAACAGCTCGGTAAACACAACGCCAGGCCATTCTGCTGAACATTCGGTAATACAGGATACTCAGCAACAATTGGCAGCCCTGATGCCTTTGTATGCCAGCGAACCCAGGTTGCTACACATAATCGAGAAATTAATGGGTTGGCTACGATCAGGATCACCCCATTTAACGCCCACCCTATTGCATTAGTTAACACCACAGAGAGGACGTGTATGAACCCACCAGAACCGGAGTTTGTAAGTGTGAAAATGCGCGTGAGTGTGTTAAAGCGCTTATTGCAAGGTCACAACATCCATTTGTGTGACGTGCACGGTACGTCGGCAAAGCAGAAACAATGCCTGCAACAGTTGCTGCTGCAGGCAGTATCAGAAGCGAAATAGCGACTACACGCCTTTCTTAATGAGATAGCGGTAGGGTAGAGATTCGGTGTCTGAGGCCAGCAAAGTATGCTGCATAAACCGGCAGAAACTGGGAATATCCCGCACAGTAGCAGGATCATCAGCAGTAACACACAATGTTTGGCCGTCTTCCAGTTTACGCATAGTCATACGCAGCATCATCACAGGCTCCGGGCACCGTAATCCCAGTGCATCCAGTGCCTGATCGGCGTTATCAAAGTTACTGCTAGATGCCATAGGCTTCGCGGTAGGCCTTAATAGCTGCAATGCTATCGTCATGGCCACCTGATTGTTGCAGGTAAGCAAGTACATCTGCCAGCGTAACAATCGATACAACTTTAGTACCGTAGTCGCGCTCAACTTCCTGAATGGCAGACAACTCGCCTTTGCCTTTTTCCTGACGATCCAGTGCAATCAATACACCCGCCAGCGTAGCACCATTGGCTTCAATCAGCGTCATAGACTCGCGAATTGCAGTACCCGCTGTGATCACATCATCCACCAGCATAATTTTGCCTTCCAGCGGACTGCCTACCAACGTACCGCCTTCGCCATGTGCTTTGGCTTCTTTGCGGTTAAAGCAGTAAGGTACATCGTTATTGTGGTGATCAGCCAGTGCAACGGCCGTGGTGGTTGCAATAGGAATACCTTTGTACGCCGGGCCAAACAGCACGTCGAATTCAATGCCTGCGTCGGTTAGTGCCGCAGCGTAATAACGCCCCAGTTTAGCCAGGTCGCCACCGCGATTAAATAAACCCGCATTGAAGAAATACGGGCTTTTGCGACCAGACTTTAAGGTAAATTCACCAAATTTAAGCACGCCACGGGCAATGGCAAACTCAATAAATTCTTGTTGGAATGCTTTCATTAAACCAGCCTGCCTTAATTTAATGCTGCTTTTTGAATGTCGAATAGTTCGCGCAGTCCGTGCTTGGCAATGTCGAGAAGCTCCTGTAACTCGTCGAAGGAAAAGGGTTCACCTTCAGCGGTACCTTGCACTTCGATTAGTTTACCGGTTTCGGTCATTACTACGTTCATGTCTGTTTCAGCCGCAGAATCTTCTACATATTCCAGATCAGCAACCGGGGCACCTTCATAAATGCCCACCGACAGCGCAGCAACCATAAATTTAAGCGGATTTGCTTTAATAATGCCCTTGTTACGCATGAAAGTAAGTGCGTCGACCAATGCCACACAGGCACCGGTGATAGACGCCGTACGCGTCCCACCATCGGCCTGGATAACATCGCAATCGATGGTAATGGTGTTTTCACCCAGTTGTTTTAGATCGACTGCTGCACGCAGAGAACGTGCAATCAGACGCTGGATTTCAAGTGTACGGCCGCCTTGTTTGCCGCGAGACGCTTCGCGCTGAGAACGTGTATGCGTGGCACGAGGCAACATGCTGTATTCAGCCGTGATCCATCCTTTACCCTGACCCTTCATAAAGCGCGGAACGCCTTCTTCCACCGTTGCATTACACAACACTTTGGTATTTCCGAATTCAACCAGCACCGAACCTTCTGCGTGACAGGTATAGTTTCGGGTAATGGTGACTGGGCGAATTTGACTGGGGGTTCTGCCGCTTGGGCGCATGGTGATCTCCTGAAGTTCCCAATATGAGTGCATTGAATATTAAAACGCGCATAGTATAGCGTAAATGGTAGCGGAAAATGAACGGCCATGCGCCGATGTTTCATGTGAAACACAGCATTTCCACCAAAGGTTAGGGTTAACGTACGCTATGTAGTATGATTAACCACAGTAAAATCTACATTATGCCAATTGGATACAACATGATTTACAGCATGACGGCATTCGCGCGCAGCGAAGTTAAAAAAGAGTGGGGCACGGCAGTATGGGAAATACGCTCGGTGAACCAGCGCTATTTAGAAACGTACTTCCGTTTACCCGAACAGTTTCGCGGGTTAGAGCCTGTATTGCGCGAGCGCTTTCGCCAGCGCCTGCAACGCGGCAAAGTTGAGTGCGCATTGCGGTTTGCCGCCAATGACTCTGCTGTAACCAAGTTAAGTCTGAATGAGCAGTTAGCTAAGCAAGTTCTGCACGCTGCCGACTGGGTGCAATCACACGGCCAGTCTACCGGGGTTAATCCACTGGATGTGTTAAAATGGCCCGGCGTAATTGCCTCTGAAGAAGCCGATATGGACGCCATTCAGGCCGACATGCTGGAAGGTTTGGATAAAGCCATGAACGACTTTATTACGGCGCGCGGGGCTGAGGGTGACACGCTTAAATCACTCATTGAACAGCGCCTTGATGCCATTGAGGCAGAAGCTGGCAAAGTTGCCCAACGCATGCCGGAAATCCTGATCTGGCAACGGGAAAAGATTCTTACCCGCTTTGAAGAAGCCAAACTGGAACTCGACGCCGCACGTGTAGAACAGGAAATGATCCTGTTGGCACAAAAAGTCGATGTGGCAGAAGAGCTGGACCGTTTAAATTCACATGTAAGCGAAACCCGAAAAATCCTGAAAAAAGGCGGCGCATGTGGTCGCAGACTCGACTTCATGATGCAGGAATTCAACCGCGAATCTAACACGCTGGGTTCTAAATCTATTAGTACAGATATCACACAGTCAGCCGTTGAGCTTAAGGTGCTGATTGAACAGATGCGTGAGCAGATCCAGAATATTGAATAACGCTTCAAGCTGATTCATGTCGTTAAACATATCCATAAAACCGCCGTTTAGGCGGTTTTATTTTTTCAGGCTGTTGATTAGGGGCTGTGCCACTCACCGTATTGGGCTGAATTATAGTCGTGCCTATACGATTGGCATCGTCCGGATACTCACAACATCACACTAAATAAATCACCGATATTGGTTAATTATTTTTTTGAAATTGACGCAGACTCATAAAATCACCCTTAACGGTGAATATAATTGTTATTCGTAGATTTCACGCTATAATCACCGATACTAATGAATATTAGAGCAGGGCGATGGCAAAGAAAGTCACTAGTTCAAAAATGCCTGAGGCAGAATTTATTGAAAACGCGCATGTTTTGGGACAACTGATTAAGGCAAAGCGCACAGAGATGGGCATGAAGCTCGCCGATTGCGCCGCACTATGCAATGTGGGTATCAATACATTGTCTCGCATAGAAAATGGCAATGATAATTGCACCCTGGCTGCTCTATTTGCCGTGCTACATGGACTGGGTATCAAACTTACCTCACCGTTGCTTTCACCTGAATCTCTTAAAAAGCAGGATGACTCAAGTAACAGTGATAACGAGTGGGTATAAAAACCATGCCAGCAGATAACATTACTCCACCATCAGAATATACGTTGCTTATCCAGTTGGCAGCTCGCTGTATTGGAAAACTAACCCTGGATAAAAGCACCAACCTGCTCAAACTTGAATACGAGCAGGATTGGCAGCAAACAGGCTTTCCACTCTCTCCTGCACTGACGTTAAATAATGTCCATTCTCCCGAAGTCGCCTACAACTATCTCGACAACGCACTACCCGAAGGAGAAGCGCGCAAACTCCTGTCTGAGCACCTCGGCGTCTCTGAAAAGAATGTCTACTCCCAGGTGCGAGCCATCGGCAATGATTTGGCGGGAGCCTTCTCATTTAAGGCAAGTAAACAAAAATCATACAACGCATCAGAAACAACTGGTCCGCAATTCAGAGTAATTGAACCTGACGAACTAACCAAGCGCCTGGCCAGCAAGGAAGATATTGGTCTGTTAACATGGGACGACAAACCACGACTGAGTGTGGCTGGCGTACAAGACAAGCTCAACATATTCATTAACGAGCAGGGGAAACTTGGGTTTGGCGACGGGACGTTATGTTCAACCCATATACTCAAGTTTGAAAAGCACAATTGCCCCAATCTTGTTCTCAACGAATACTTCTGCATGAAACTGTCTAAGGCAGCAGGCCTGCCTACCGCAGATGTACAATTTACTCGCTTCGAACAATACCCTGCACTGATTGTAGAAAGGTTTGATCGTAAATATGCACCTGAACAATCAAAAGTGTTTCGCAGACATGTGATTGATGGCTGTCAGGCACTGAACCTACCACGTGACTACAAATACGAGCGAAACTTAGGTGATGGAAGAGATGTGCGACATATTCGGGATGGCGCAAGCTTGCGCCGACTCTTTGAATTAGCACATACAATGACATCGCCTGTTGAGAGTCTTCAATGGCTCATCAACTGGCAGCTGTTTAATGTAATGATCAGCAATTACGACAGTCATGGTAAAAACGTCTCGGTGTTTTTTGATAAGCACAATAATCGATTTACGCCTGCGTATGATTTAGTCAATGTTGCCATGTTCCCGCAGTTCAAACATATGCTCGCAATGGCAATAGGCGATGAGTTTGAACCGACAAGTATAAACGCATACCAACTGGCTGATTTCGCAGAAACCTGTGGAGTGAACAAAAAGCTTTTGAGCCGCCAGTTAAGTGATTTGGCTGATAACGTTATCGCCATACTGACGCAACAGCCATTTATTGAGACAATAACGCAAGAGACGCACTTCACCGAAGACGACCGACATTACATGGCTGAGGTGCAAGCGCACATTCTCGCACGAACACAGCACCTTAGATCACAAGCGCCGGACATACCGAGTATCGAAGTATGAGAGCGAACAGTTGCTTTAGCTTCACGCTAAATACGTGCAAACTTCTGGAAACCGTCACAGGTATTCGTACATCAGCTGAAAAAACTATCAGCTCCACCGCCATTGCATATTGCTTAAATTTCACGCACAGTGATACCTCATAAAAAAAGAATAAGAACAGGAACCTAGGCCAGGTATGGAAACTGAACTCTTTTCAATTCTGTTTAATGTATTTTTACTTGTTGGTGTGTTGTTTGCGTTTAAAAGCCGTCAGCAAATCAGTACGTTGCTGCAACAAATTGGTTTACTGCAGAAAACCGTAGAATCACAATCCCGGCAAATCGAAGAATTAAAGCAACAAATCAAGTCAGCACCCTCTGATCCCGTACGCGATGTGGCAAAACCTACGCCAGCAGTACCGCAAGCAACCGCTTCGGTGAATACTCCACCACCGGTATCAGCTAAACCTGCTGCGCCATTGAAATCACCAACTACGCCGGCAAAGCCTGCTAAGCAAGTGCCCAAGACGGTAAGCACGTTCGACTTTGAAGCCTGGCTAAGAGGAAATGGCATTTTTTGGTTGGGCGCAGCCGTGCTGGCTATTGGCGGAATCTTTTTGGCTAAGTACTCTATTGAAGCCGGCTTGTTGCCGCCATCGGTCAGGGTAATTCTGGGGGCATTGTTTGGCTGCGCTCTCGTGGCCGCTGCAGAGCTGGCCAATCACTTCAAAGCACGCCTTCGTATTAACACGCCTTATATTTCCGCAGCGCTGGCCAGCGGCGGCGTGATCACCTGTTTTGCGATGGCACTGGTGGCGTTTGATTTTTATCAGTTTATTTCGGCCAATGTGGCGTTTGGTGTGTTAGCCATTATTTCGTTGGCATCAACCTATTTAGCACTGCGATTTGGGCCGGTGCTGGCAGGCATTGGGATCATTGGTTCTTATGCGGTTCCCGCACTGGTTTCAACCGGCTCCAATAATGTATTTGCCTTGTTGTTGTATGTGGCATTTGTGTCGCTTTCTGCGGTTTGGGTAGCTGAATATGTTAAACAGCGCTGGGTGTGGTGGCAGGGTTTTGCGGGGCACTTTATCTGGTTTGCTATTGCAACGGTGATGGCCTCCACCAGCGACGTGTGGATCCTGTTTGTATTCACCTTGGTTTCGCTTTATTTGTTTGTATTGTCTGGTGTATTAGGCTGGGCATTAACAGGCACCATGACAGCGGCGCTATCAGTAAAAACCCTGCTGATGCCCAGAAAGGAACAAACGGGTGTCGTGTTGTCACTCTGGTTGTTGTACGTTTTTATTATGCTGAGTAACCCCAATGATGTACTGGGGTGGATAAACTTGCTGTTGGCAGATGTTATGCTGGTAGCGGCTTTCCGACACAGTGCTCTGGATACCTGGCCGTTCTTTATGCTCTTATTCGCGCTGCTTTCCTATGAAAATATGCACGATCTGACTTCTTTCGAGGATGGTTTATTCCCCTTTAACGGGCGTTATTTATTCGCGCAGTTGGTTACCTTATCGGGCATTGCCTTTAGTGTGTTCATGTTGGTGCGCTTTGCCGATCGCCCAGCTTATTTGCTCCTGTTAGTACTCACGCCGGTAAGCATGTTGGGGGTAAGCTATGTTACCGCCCCCGTTGAAGCTGAAACCTATTTGTACCCGCTTTGGGCGTTGTATATGGCACTCATTGGAGCAGGCGCATCGATTGCAGCGGTGAAATCCCGCGTACCTATCCGCCAGGTTACCTATCTGATTCTCGCCAACTCTATGCTGGCACTGTGCTTTACCATGTTGCTGTCAGCCAGCACGTTAACATTGGCCATTACCGTGCAGGTAGCGTCAATGAGTTATCTGAGCTGGAAATTCAAAGTGCGGATCCCGGACTGGTTGTACAAAGCCGCCTTGTTGGTGGTGATTTGCCGGTTAACCCTGTCTCCCTGGGTAGCGCACTACAAACACGAAACCATTCTGGGTATTCACTGGACCCTGGTTGTGTATCCAATGGCTCTGGCCCTTGTTGGTTTTGCGATCAAATACAACCCATCCACGCCGATGCGCGCATGGCTACAAGGCGTTATGCTGCATATTGTGGCGTTGCTGGTGACCACCGAAACCAGCTATCTGTTAACCGGCGATTACCCGGATTTTGTAAATCTGAGCTACACAGAATCGATATTGCTTTCGCTGAACTGGCTGGTGCTCTCTGCCGTATATTTCTGGCGAAGCCACTTGTCTGGCTCGCTAAGCGGGTTGTATCAAAAAGCGGGGCTTGCCCTGATGGCCCTGGCCACCTTGCTTCAGATGGATATCTCCCTGCTGCATTCGCCTTTTATCACACAGCAATTTGTAGGTGAAGGCTGGGTAAACTGGCTGTGGTTACAGTGGCTAATGCCCGCTGTGGTGCTGGCTATTGTGATGAAGTTTCAGTTGCTCCCAAAACAGTACAGCAACGCCATACTGAGCGTGATTGCCGTGCTTGGCTTCCTGTTTATCAATGGTGAAATTAGAGCCCTGTTTAACCTTGGCTACCTGCGCCTTGGACCTCCCATCCAGCAAGCCGAACTATATACCTATTCAGTAGTGTGGCTGGCTATCTCTACCCTTACCATTTACCTGGCCCAGCTTCGTGAAAACAGTGCGCTTGTTAAAGCCGGGTTTATCGGGCTGGCGGTAGTGTTGCTAAAAGCGTTTGTAGTAGATATGGCCCATCTTGAAGGGCTGTTTCGTGCGTTGTCGTTTATTGGCCTGGGATTGTGCTTAGTCGAGATTGGATGGCTGTTCCAGAAGATGCAAAAAAACGAACCTGAGCCTGTCTAGTCCCTTTTGAAAATCCGTTTTTTGGGATGCAAGCTTCAGGCTTTCGACAGCAGCATGTCTACATGAGGAATACCGTCTTCCAGGTAGTCCTCTGACTGGCGCGTGAAACCAAAGCTTTTGTAAAAGGCTTCCAGATATACCTGCGCGCCAATCTGAATATCTTCACCCGGCCAGGCTTGCTCACAGCCCTTCAGCGCTTCGGCAACCAGGGCATGGCCCAGCTTCTTACCTCTGGCAGACTCAGCAACGGCTACCCGACCAATGCTAACCTGCGGATAGCTCACCCCTGGCGGCAGCAAGCGTGCATAGGCCACCAGCTCTGGCTCAGAATGAGCATCACCCAATCGCTGATAACCCAGCAAATGATACACATGCTGCTTGGTATCTTTGTCGTCCAGTTCCGGATACGGGCAGTTTTGTTCAACCACAAACACATTGGTGCGCAGCTTTAACAGCGCATATAGCTGATGGGTAGTAAGCGATGAAAACGGCAGTAACGTCCAGGTGATCATGGTGTATTCGATAAAGGTAAAACAGAAAGGCCGATTAAAACAAACTTACCGGCCTTCAGGCAATCACTGCGTAAACAATCACACGCCCAGATACTGTTTTAAGAAATCGCCGTGAGCAGGTAGCGCTTGCACCTGTTGAGATACATGCTGATGCAGGCCGTTCATAAAGCGGGTTAGCTCTTCAATGCTCATTTCGTCTGCCACCCGGTGATACTGCTCAGGTACTAACCCTTGACCCAACATCACCTGCGTCCAGGAATCGACCCGGAAAATATCCCCATCGTCCAAAAACACCCGGCCGGTTTCTTTAAACAGATTGATTTTGTGGGTCAGAGAGTCGGGGATCGCCATGCGCTGGCAGTGTTGCCAGAATAGCGAGTCATCCCGATGAGTGACTTTGTAGTGCATAACAATGAAATCGAGGATCGCAGCCATTTCACTGTTGTACTTGTTGTTGTATTCGTCGATAGCACTTTGGGTTACCCCATCGAACGGAAACAAACGCAGCAGACGAATAATACCGGTCATGATCAGGTGAATGCTGGTGGACTCCAGTGGTTCAATAAAGCCACTGGCTAAACCCAGTGCCACGCAGTTTTTATTCCAGCCAAGGCGACGTTTGCCCGGGGTAAATTGGATCACTCGGGGTTCGTTAATTGGGTTGCCGGTTACCTGATCCATCAGGGTTTGCTTAGCCTGATCATCACTCATGTAGCGACTACAATACACCAGCCCATTGCCTACGCGGTTTTGTAGTGGAATTTGCCAGCGCCAACCAGCTTCATGGGCAACGGAACGGGTAAAGGGGGCGGGTGCTTCAACGCTTTCAGTTTGCATGGCAACCGCGCGATCGCAAGGTAACCAGTGCGACCAGTTTTCATAGCCGGTATGCAGTGCCTGTTCAATTAACAAGCCCTTAAAACCGGTGCAGTCGATAAACAGGTCGCCGGCCAGAGTGCGGCCGTCTTTTAGGGTTAACGATTCAATGTCTCCTGACGTGACATGCATATTCACAGTATCGATGTCGCCCTCTACGTGGGTAACACCGAGCTTTTCAGCAAATTGCCGCAGGAATTTGCCGTAGGCCACCGCATCGAAATGATACGCAAAGTTAATCGGCATTCTGTCGCTCATGCCAAACTTGTATTGCTGCGCGGCTTTTAGTTCAAAGCAGTAATCACCGAACGCTGAGCCCAGGCCTTCCTGCTGTGCCCGCATCCAGAAATGGTGAAATTCACCTGCCCAGCATTCGCGGCCAGTTACACCAAAGGAGTGGATATAGGCATGATCAGGTTCGCGCCAGTTGGCAAACTCAATACCCAGTTTGAAGGTGGCATTGGTAGCGCGCATAAAGGCTTTTTCGTCTATGCCCAGCAATTTGTGGAAAGTGCGAATAGGCGGAATCGTTGCTTCCCCCACTCCAACAATACCAATGTCTTTCGACTCCACAAGGGTAACATTCACAGACTTGCCAATTAATCGAGTCAGGGCAGCGGCGGCCATCCAGCCTGCCGTTCCACCACCGGCTATGATCACCTTGTTCACTTTATTGGCGGATATATCAGGCTTGTTCATAACGGCGCTCCGGATGAGTGTTGATAGCGTTCGCGGATGGCGTTGAGTAACGCCCGGTTATCGGGTAATCCCTGGCTAAATTGCAAAAGCGTAGCCTGTAATTTTTGAGAAATCGCACCAGCGCGATTTAGCATATCGCTGGCATCGGCTAGCGTGGGTGATTGGGTTTTAAAACCCATGCCGTATAACACAAACTGGTAGCTGGCAGAGGGAAATATTTCTTCGTTTTGCACTATGTCGTAGCGTGACGGCGGCTGATATTGCCACAGCGATAATAAGGTTTTCAGTGAGTCAGGCCAGGTTGCCGGATCGCGATGGGCATTCCAGTAAGCATCGTTGATGCGCTGATTAATGGCATAGTGAAGTTTTACAAAGTCGATGACTCGCGCCCAACGGTAAGCAAAGCGTTCGTTATAGCGGGCCGCGAGAATACGCATGTGATCGCGATTTTGCGGGAATTGCTCGCACAACATACGCACTCCCAGTTCCACCATGGCAACGGCCGACGCTTCGAGCGGTTCAATAAAGCCGCTGGCCATTCCCAGCGAGAGGCAATTGTGAGTCCAGAACTCAGTGCGATAGCCGGGTGAAAATTGCAGCTGTCTGCACGTTGCCTGCTCCACCACATCGAGTGGTAATCGCTTGGTGAGATACCGCTTTAAAGACTGCTCAATATCGTCTGCAGACGCGAAGTCACTGCTGTATACCATGCCCACACCACGGCGGTGTTGCAATCCAATATCCCAGCTCCATCCCTGCGGATGCGCGGTGGCAAGGGTAGTGGAGGCAATAGTATTGTCCTGCTCATGGTAGGGCACCTGTACTGCCATCGCAGAATCGTTCAGTAAAATGTCTTTTACCGAGTGCCACGGCACACAATAATGCTTGCCTGCCAGTAATGCTGACTGCCCACTGCAATCAATAAACAAATCCCCTTCAAGGGTTTGCCCGCATTGGGTGGTTAGGGCTTTGATATCGCCATTGTGGTGGCTGACCACCTGCTCGATGTGTGCTTGTACATGGCGTACACCTAACTGGTTAACGCAATGGTCTGACACCATTTCGGCCAGCCTGGTGGCGTCAAAATGATAGCCGTAGTTCAGCACATAGGCATAGTCGGGGGTGGCTAACTGCTTGGGCGCTTTGTGCTGCTCACACAGCTCAGGTTGTACACTGAAAGCGCGATCGTATGGCTTATTACTGTGAAGCGCTTGCCAGCAAGCGTGCACATCAATTTCGGTGTAGCCTGCCGGATTGGTGAAGGGATGATGATAACGGTCGTGCTCACTGCCATCGCGCCAACCAACAAAAGTAGAGCCTTGTTTGAACGACGCCTGGCAATGGGTGATGAATGCCGATTCCGACAAGCCAATTTCACGGAGTGTGTCGCGAAGTGAAGGCCAGGAGCCTTCTCCTACGCCAATGGTACTCACGTCCGGCGACTCGATCAGGGTGATCTCAATGCCCCGTTGACGCTCGCCCTGTTTACCGAGTTTGGCTGCCAGCATACCGGCGCACAGCCAGCCCGCGGTGCCACCACCCACAATCACAACCTGTTGAATAGGTGCATTCACTGCTGCATCCCCTTCACGTAAATTCTGTATAAACGTGACCTACTTTAACGCAAAAATGACGCAGGGGGGTCACTTCCCTGCGTCATTCCACTTATTGCTATGAGTAAAGGTGTTTAGAACTTGTAGCGTACGCCAACGGCATAACGCGCACCCAGTTCATCCAGTCTCCATAGCATGGCACTCGTTCTGCCATGACGGCGGGCATTTTCTTCAGTAATGTTGATCCCTTCCAGTGACACGGTCAGATCTTCGCTGAAGTCATAAGACACGCTGAAGTCGATTTGTGAATACGCTTCGGTGTAACCCGGCTCGTTCACATACTGCGATGTGGTATCCAGGAACTTGTCACGCCAGTTGTAAGCGATACGTGCCTGAATGCCTTCTTTTTCGTACATCAGGATCAGGTTAGCGGTATCACTCAAACCAACCAGTGCAAACTGGGTTACCGACGGATCAGCGTTGTTGTCGAAGCCGATATCACCTGTAACGGTGGTGTAGTTACCCATTACGCCAAAGCCACTCTCGCCAAAGAAGTGCTGTGCCGCCAACTCGAAACCATAGATGTTGGCCGCGCGGTTGTTCACTGGCTTAGAGTTAATGAAGGTCATTAACGGATCATCTGCATTTGGCAGCACATCGTAAGCGGCTTCAAACTGCTCGTCGGTCATTGACGTGTAGTCCACACCGTTTTCCATGGCGGCAACCATGTTGAACAACGTGGTATCGCTTAATGGAATGCCTAAGCGCTCCAGTTCAGCGGCAGCAGCCTGGGCACGTGGGCCGGCAGTCGCGTCGCGCAGACCAAAGATGTTCTCTTCAACCTGTTCGTTACCAATAAAGTTCTTCACGCGCTTGTCGTAGAAACCTACTGACACATAGCTGGTTTCGTCGAAGTAGTACTCGAAGGACAGATCCAGGTTGTCAGATTCCAATGGTACCAGCGCCGGGTTACCCGAACTTGCTGTAGCCGTTGCACCGCCAGTTAACAGGGTAGGGCCGCTAGGTGGAGATACCGTTGCTGCAGCACTCAGGTTGTTATACGTTGGGCGAGCAATGGTTTTGCTGTAAGAGAAACGCGCAATCATGTTTTCTGCAACTTCGATGTCGAAGTCTAACGCAGGTAAAATGTGATCGTAGCTGGAATCTACGCTTACGTCTTCCATGGCGCTACCAAAGCGCACGTTAAAGTCGTTGTTGCCTTCCCAGGCAATACCACTTGGCAGACTGATGTTCGCAATAGAGGTCACATCGGTATTTTCGTAACGTACACCGGTTAGCAAGTTATACGGCATGCCTTTTAACTCGCCGTCCAAATCAATTTCGAAGTACACCGCAGTGATGTCTTCTTTGATGGTACGGTTAGTCGCAAACGGGTTGTCTGCAACTAAGTTAAAGCCGTATTCAGAAGCAGCAAAGGCACCCAGTTCGGCTACACTGCCGGTAAAGCCCTGAGAGAAAATACCAGAGGTATTAAAATCGCTGAACTCTTTTGCCAAATCCAATGGGGTAAGGATACCGGCTGGCAATTCACCTGGGTTTTCGATACCCCAGTTACCCATAGTGTGACGGGTCAGTGATTGCAGCGACGTGCTTTCCATTGAACGTGATTCGATACCAAAATGCACGCTGCCAGAATCTAATGCATAAGCACCGTCGATACGCGCTTGCGTGATTTCAGTGTCTTGCAGTGAATAGTTCATATCCAGAATTGACGTACCCACATCAGCCTGGTCCAACACACCGTTTGGATTCAGGTTGCCACGTGATACATCGTCGTAATCCACCAGCATGATGGGGAAGTCACCGCTGAAGTCAGCGCCTTGTCCGCGCACAACGTTTGCCCCCAGGCCAAAGTTGGTCCAGGTGCCGTAAGGTGCGTCAGGACGGCCTTCTGCAGATGAGTTGTGGAAATCAAATTCCAGTGTTAAGTCGTCGTTAACAAAGTATTCGATGTTCAGACCGATAGACTTGTTCTCGTTTACCTGATTCAGTTCCTGCATAGCAAGACCTAAGTCACGAGGCAGTAAGTCACGACGTTCCTGTGTAATGTGAATAGGTGTTTTTACCGTTTCGTCATCGAACGTTAGTTCGGTGAAGTAACGGTCATCCATCCAAATCGACTGTTCAGCGCGTGCTTCAAACAGGTCTTGTTTTGAATAGGTATAGTCCAGCGTGGCAACCATGTTGTCACTTGGCGCATATTGAAAAGTCAACTGAGCGTTGGTTCTTTCACGCTCGCGATCAGCCATGAAATAACGCAAGTCAGATGGGATCGCAAACAATTGGCCCATCGCTGGCGCGTTGTTTAACACAACTGCGTCACCGCTGGCTGGGTTAGATGGATCAGGTGATTGAGGAATTGAGCCATCAAACGGATTAACACGCCACTGGTTTACAAACGCACCCTGAGACGCGCTGTCACGTTGTTGGAATGATCCAGAGAAAGTGAAACCAAATTTTTCGTCGTCGCTGACGAAGTTGATCATACCTGATACTTCAGGTGTTACATCATCGCCAACGCGATTGGTAGTATCGGCCAGGGCTTTCGCGCCCACACTGGCTGTAAACCCCGTTTCCGGTGCGTCGAACGGACGTGCAGTGCGAATGTTAATTGACGCACCAATACCACCGGTTGCAATGCTTGCACGGCCGGTTTTATACACTTCCACCGCGCGAACACTTTCTGACGCCAGGTCAGAGAAATCAAATGCACGAGAGTTAGGTGCACCACCGCCACCTGGCAACGCAGAACCAGGCATGGTTCTGCCGTTAAGCGTTACCATGTTAAAGTCAGGACCGAAACCACGCGCGGTCACCTGGTTACCTTCACCGTTGTTACGGCTAATTGAAATACCTGTAATACGTTGCAGTGATTCTGCCAGGTTGGTGTCTGGGAACTTACCGATATCAACCGCAGAGATAGCATCGACTACCCCGGATGAGTCGCGCTTGATGCCCATTGACTCCTGAACACTACCGCGAATACCGGTTACCTGAATAACTTCTACGTCATCCTTTGCTTCCTGCGCGTGTACCGGAAACAGTAAACCTGATCCCAGTATTAACGACAGACTGGTCGCAATTTTGGTTTTCTTAACAATTGTGTGTGTCACCGTCTTTCTCTCTTCTTTGTTGTGCTTGAAATTTACGCTTTCAAGAAAGGGCTTTCCCCAACATATCAAGAGAAGCCCTCACCCATCAAGAAAGCGCTTTCTCAAGCTATAAGATCACCAACCAAAGATCAACATATTTTTTACATTACCAAAATTTCGTAACGCAATTGATTAACAAAACACATGACAAAAGTAGATTTTTATAGTTCAAATACAGATAAATAGCGGGATTCAGCGTTTACCTTGATTGAAAATGATTTTAGTAAATAAATATTTCAGCAATGAATATTTTTACAAGAATTATAAGAAAGCGCTTTCTCAAACTATTTTGTTTGTGCTATAAACCAAACACATTTTACGCTGCCCAAATAATTATCAGTTTTACCGGTGGCATCACTACTAACCGCTTAGGTACACCCCCAACGCTGTATCAGGCTCTTAGGAACAACCAACATCATGAAAACAATTAGTCTTCCGCTGAACAGTGCACTTCGCAACCGTTCTTTTTTGTTTGGTACCGCCACTTCGTCTTTTCAGATCGAAGGGGCAGCAGACAGCCGATTGAAATCGATCTGGGACACATTTTGCGAACAAGAAGGTAAAATTGCAGATAAAAGTGATGGTTTGGTAGCTTGCGAACATGTAGCCCGTTACAAAGAAGATGTCGACTTGTTACAAGAACTCGGCGTTGATGCTTACCGGTTTTCAATTTCATGGCCACGCGTCATTCAGGAAGACGGCGAATTAAACCCTCAGGGCGTACAATTTTACATTGATCTGTTGGACGAACTGGCAGGGCGGGGCATTAAAGCGTTTGCCACCCTTTATCACTGGGATTTGCCTCAGTACCTTGAAGATCAGGGTGGCTGGTTAAACCGAGACACCGCGTATGCTTATCAGCAGTACGTAACAAAAATCACTCAGGCGTTGGGTAGCCGTGTTCACGCCTATGCCACGTTTAACGAACCGTTTTGTTCTGCGTATCTCGGCTATGAGATTGGAGTACACGCGCCGGGAAAAACCGGCAGAAAGCGCGGGCGCTCCGCGGCACACCATATTTTACTGGCGCACGGACTGGGTATGCAGGCACTGCGTGAACACGCCCCACAGGCATTAAGCGGGATCGTACTTAACTTTACGCCATGTTATCCGGTATCAGGTTCTCCGGCTGATCGTCTGGCCACCATTTATGCCGATGAATATATTAACCAGTGGTACATGCAACCCGTTATGGAAGGCAGTTATCCACCGGTAATGGATAAGCTGGCACCTGACGATAAACCAGCAATTCAACCAGGTGATATGGAAACTATTTGCCAGCCACTGGATTTCCTGGGGGTTAATTTTTATACCCGGTTAACCTATTCAGCGCCCAAGCAAGACGGTGAGCTGTACATTGAACATGCGCATCTGGAGCCCAAAACGGATATTGGTTGGGAAATTTATCCTCAGGCGTTTTATGATCTGCTTACATCGCTGAATTCCCGTTACGATTTGCCGCCCATTTATATCACCGAAAACGGCGCGGCCATGGCGGATAAAGTAGAAAATGGTGAAGTCGCCGACAACGACAGAATCGATTACTATGAGGCGCATTTGCGCGCGCTTTCGGATGCGATTGATGCGGGCGTAAATGTAGCAGGGTATTTTGCCTGGAGCTTAATGGACAACTTTGAATGGGCAGAAGGTTACGCCAAGCGATTTGGGATAGTCTATGTTGATTTTGAAACCCAGACCCGGTTGTTCAAACACAGTGCTCACGCGTATAAACTGCTGTTAGCTCAGCGTACCTAAAGGAGCAGACGTCATGTCACAGTTGCTTAGTGTAAAAGAAAAAATCGGATATGGGCTGGGAGATGCGGCCGCCAATCTGGTATGGCGTGGTGCATTAGCCTATTTAGCCGTGTTTTATACAGACACCTTTGGTATTAGTGCTGCGGCAGCTGCTATGTTGTTTTTGGTGGTGCGACTATCCGACGGCGTAACCGACATCATTATGGGCATGATTGCCGACCGCACAAATACCAGAATGGGTAAGTTTCGTCCGTGGATATTAGCGTCTACACCGTTTCTGGGATTATTCATGATCCTGTGTTTTACCACTCCGTCGCTTTCAGACACAGGTAAACTCATTTATGCCTATATCACGTATATTGGGCTAACCCTTGCTTATACCGCGAACAACGTGCCTTATTCAGCCTTAATGGGCGTAATGACCGCTGACGACCACGAACGCACCAAACTCTCCGGGTTTCGTTTTGCCGGCGCATTCCTGGGTGGTTTACTGGTAATGGGATTTCTACCCATGTTGGTTGCCTATTTTGGCGGAAATGGTGAGAACGATGCATTGGGATATCAATACACCATGTATGTTTTTGCAGCCCTGTTGGTAGCGCTTATGCTTATCACGGTATTCACCACTAAAGAACGCATTGCGCCCCACCAGCAGTCAGGTAGCAGCCTGGGGAAAGAACTCAGTGACTTATCCAAGCAACTGCCCTTTATTCTCATTCCGCTGTCTGCCATTACTGCCTTCTTTTACTACCGCAACTGGGCAACCGGTATCATCTTTGCGGTAGTGATGGCGTTAAGCTGGTGGTTTGTGAAAAAGCTGGTGGCACGCCCTGAATCGCAGAATTCGCGCTCACAACAAGACATTATTGACCTGTTAACCAATAAGCCGTGGCTCATTTTACTGGGCATGGGCTTTTTAACCATGATGTTTAACGGCATTCGTTATGGTGTTATTGCTTACTACTTCAAGTATTTCCTGAATGACGCCGCGCTTACCGGGCAGTATTTTATTGTGTTGCTGGTGGTATCGATTGCTGGTGCGTTTGCTACCCCCTGGCTGGCCAAACGCTTTGGGCGCAAACAGTTGTTTGTTGCTTCTTTGCTGATAAGCAGTGTGATCACCATTGGTATTTACTGGGTTCCAATGGGTGAGCAAGGCATATTACCCTTATTTATTCTAGGCGGTGCCGCCGAGTTCTTTGCTGCCATTATGCCTACGCTGTTTTTCTCGATGTTGGGCGATTCTGCCGACTACAACGAGTGGCGTACCGGACGCAGAGCAACTGGCCTGACATATTCTGCTGGCTCGTTTGTTCAGAAAACTGGTGGCGGCTTTGCAGGCGCATTGGTGTTACTGGTACTGGGTGCTTATGGTTATGATGGGATGGACGCGACAACCATTAGCAATGCGCTGCCCGGCATGCAATCGCTGATGAGTTGGATCCCGGCACTCTTTGGTTTCGCAGGCGCCGCACTGATCCTGCTATACCCACTCACAGACAGTAATCAAAAGGAAATGACAGAAACGCTGAGTGAACGCAGAGCTGCGCAAGAAAAAGCGGCGGCGATTTAAGTAAACGCAAATTAGTCTAAAGATTAAACCTGAATACGGGCGCTTTACAAACACATTGGACGTCGTAAACTGCCCTTTAGAATAATAAACAGAGAATCAGTGTGGCGACTATTTACCAAGTAGCGGAGCGGGCCGGCGTTTCGCTTTCCACGGTTTCGCGCGTCTTGAACGGGCGGAAAACCGTAAACGAAACACTGCGGGCAAAAGTTGAGCACGCTATGCGGGAACTCAATTACCGCCCCAGCTCAGTTGCCCGTTCTCTGGCTACCAGTCGAACCGATAGTATTGGTATATTGGTTTCAGAATTAAACTCTCCTTTCTTCGGCGACTTAATGCAAGCCGTAGAGTCCACGCTACGCGAAGCGGATAAACATGTGATCATTACCGTTGGTCACAATAATCTGGAAACCGAAAAAGACGCCGTAGAGTTTTTAATTAGCCGCAACTGCGATGCTCTCATCATGCACGTAGAAGCCATGAGCGACGATTATCTGCGCGAAGTTAACGCCAACCGCGTACCTATTTCCGTTGTTAACCGGCAAGTGGAAGGACTCGAAAACGCCTGCGTATGTTTAGACAACGAACGCGGCGGATACCTGGCTACTCAACACCTCATTGAACTGGGTCACACCCGCATTGCCTGTATTTCCGGTCCTTCCAAAGCCCGCGACGCTCAGTTGCGTTTGATGGGACACCGACGGGCGCTGGCCGAAGCTGGCATCCCTTGGTCGGAGCAACTTTATTATGAGGGGCGCTATCAGGAAGAAGACGGCAAGCAGGGCCTGCAAACGCTGTTGTCCAGAAATAAGCCATTTACGGCACTGGTGTGCGCTAACGACTGGATGGCCTCAGGCGCAATGAGCTGTGCGCGTGATTTGGGTATGAACTTACCTTACGATCTGTCAATCATTGGTTTTGACGATGCGGTATTTGCCCACCATGTTTATCCGCGTTTAACAACGGTGAAAAACCCGATTTATGAAATGGGCGAAATGTCGGCAAGACACATTCTCAATGCAGTCTATGGCCAATCATTGTCGGTAAAAACCCTGTTTGAACCTAAGCTGATTGTGCGTGAATCAACGATCTTCCTAAAATCCTGACAAATGCTTTCGCCTTGTAACTAACACGATAACAGGGGTTGCCCCCTGTTATCAGTAATCGCTAAAGACTAAAAAGCACTTTAACTGAGCCGTCCACTGAGCCTGCATCCACAAACCCAATGGCATCTGCCGAAGATGCTACCGTTTTAAGTACTTCAGCATCGTTTCCCAGTTCTTTAGGCGGCCGCCCGCCACCCGTGAACGCCAGTTTTGCCCAATAAGCTTTGAACTGACTGGCATTTCGCGACAGTACTTTATCAATAAACTCGTCAGCCGTGCCGCCACTTTGCATGTACGGCGTCATCGTTTTGTCTTTACCTAAGTAAATCTGTGCGACTTTTTCCTGATCCAACGCATCAGCAAAGCCCGGATTTACCACTACCGCAATAGCCGCTTGCGCCGAAGCACTAAGCGTAATTGCTGCAGTGAATGTCAGGCTGGCTACTGTTTTTTTAATAGAAAAATTATGCATTATCAACTCCTAAAAAACAGTGACTAATGCCATTTCAACAGCGCCAGCGTTGCTACCGTCCAGCTGTTCAGACACAGTATATTCAAACTTAAATGCCGCAGAATCATGGAAGTCCCATCGCACGCCAACCGAATAAAAAGGCAATTCAAAATCGCGCTCGTCCAATACAGCTTTCGTCGTTTGGTACAGGAAATCCAAACCGGGATCGACACCTAACGGTACAGAGTTAATGGCCTTGCGATATGGTTCATTCACATCTTCACCCACGGTCGCATGTACCATATAGCTACCAAAACGCTTACCTAAAGACACCATCCAGGGCTTATAATCACCCACAATGGTTTCATCTACTGTTGAAGGGATATATTCCGCCAGGAACAGCCAGTCCTGGTTGTCGAAAATAACCCCCACTTCAAAAGCGGTTGAACTATCGTTGTTTATATCCAGTTCGTTACCCACTGCAGCAAAAGGCGTTGCCTGCCACGCAGAGACCAGCTCACCAACCCCAATATCCCCGGAAATATCAAACTGTAAATAGCTGGTTCTGAATGTCCACCAGCCATAGTTCACACTGGCAACGGCACTAAAGATGTCTTCAATTTCAAACGAGCCGGTATCGGTAGAGAAATCCTCTTTACCGTAATACAAACGGAAGTTCACCATTGCATCGCCAACCGTAAAATCGTGAATGGTTGAGATACCATCGATTGAGTCAAACGGGGCCTTGTAAACTTCTGCTGGTGGCGCTATCCAGTGATAGGCATAGGACACATCCAGATAGTCGGAATACAGGTACATAGGAATTCGCTGACGACCGGCCTGTATGCGCCAGGTTGGTGAGATTTCATATGACAGGAATGCCCAGGTAAATTCCGGCTCCCAGTCATCACGGCCGCGCGAACGAATTTGTGCTGTCGCACTTAACCCTTCACCCAGATCTGAATATGCCTGCAGCGCAAAGAATGAATGTTCTTTGAAGTCGATGCTGTCTTCGTAGTCTCTAACAATTGCATCGCTGTCGGTAGCTGTGCCACCAACAAT
Organism: Alteromonas sp. AMM-1; assembly: GCF_047290655.1. Taxonomy (NCBI): domain Bacteria; kingdom Pseudomonadati; phylum Pseudomonadota; class Gammaproteobacteria; order Alteromonadales; family Alteromonadaceae; genus Alteromonas; species Alteromonas sp. AMM-1. The sequence continues at coordinate 96,130 of NZ_JBLBUE010000003.1, forward strand.
GCTGGCGAAGCCACTTAAGTTCACTTCTGCATTTGCGTGGATCGGCAACGCACCCGCGAACAATGAGGCAAGTAACAGTTTTTTCATAGTTAAATCCCGCGTAAGTATACGTAGTTTTGATGTTTAATTGAACGCTGTGTTATGGCTTACCCGTTATACCCGGGCTTCAAAATTGATTTTTCTGCTACACCTTAAACTGGCGGGCGATCCCTTCCAGACTCTTCGCCAGATTGGCCAGTTCACTGCTGGCAGACGCTAGTCTTACTGAGTTTCTAGCGGTTTCATCGGTTCGTGCGTAAATTTCGTCCACATAACCCACAATTTGCTCCGCCACGGCTTGTTGATTGTCGGTAGTGCTGGCAATTTGGCCGTTCATCGCACTGATCCGCCCGATAGTGTCGGCAATCACGTTCAGGCTTGCGCCGGCTTTGTTGGCCTCGCTTACACTGCTTTCTGCCTGCTGGGTACCGGAGCTCATTACCTGAACAGCCGATCTGGCTGCACTTTGCAATTGTTCTATGGTGTTTTGAATTTCTTCGGTGGACTTTTGTGTTTTGGAAGCAAGCGTTCTTACTTCGTCTGCTACTACAGCAAAGCCCCGGCCTTGTTCACCGGCACGGGCTGCTTCAATGGCGGCGTTTAAGGCCAACAAGTTGGTTTGCTCGGCTATGCCTTTTATCACATCCAGAACCACACCTACCTGATTAGAGTCGTTCTCCAGTTTTCGAATTACCTGGGCACTGTCGTCTACATTTTTTGCCAGCGACTGAATACTGCGTACGGTACTATTAACAACCGATTGGCCCTGGTTGGAAGCGTTGGTTGCTTCATCGGCAGCTCTTGCCGCTTCAGCTGCACTCTCGGCCACTGCTACAACCGAATGATTCATATCATCAACCGCATTTTTGGCCTTGGTTGCGGCCCCTTGTTGATCAGCAATATTTTTATTGGTGGTGTCGGTTAGCTGACTCAGGTTTTGCGCTAAATCCGACAGCGGCAGTGTAGTTTGTACTATGTCTTTTACTACTTTCTGCAATTTCTCCATAAACAAATTGAAGTACCTAACCAGATCGCCCACTTCATCTTGTGCATTGGTTTGAATGCGAATGGTCAGGTCGCCGTCTTCCTGTGCAATGTCGCGCAGTGATTTCACAACCCGAGTCAGGTTGCCACGTATTTCGCCGGTAATAGGGTAGGCAGTACCAAACAGAATAAGTGTAGTAACGATGCCCATAATAATACCCAGCCAGAATAAGAATTCCTGGGCACTGTTATATTCAGAAAAGGCTTGTTCAAATGCACTTTGCCGGGAGGCAATAAACTGATTAACCAGACTGATTGCGTTGTCGTAATTCGCGTTCATTTCTTCCAGCTTATCACTCAGAGTCGAGAAATCCGCAGTTTCGTTGAGAATTGATGCCGTAACGCTAACGGCCTGATCACTATAGGCACTAAAGGTAGACTGAAGTTTTGTTACATCTGCAGACAATCCAGGATCAATGCGCCGAATAGCCTGTAAATCGTCCAGTACCGCTTCTACTTTTTCCTTTGCAATCCCAATCGCTTCTGTATCACCAGTAGTCACAGAAGAAGCGAGCGTATCGCGCACTTTTTCCATGTTGGTGAGCACCGATGTACTCAATTGAAGCGCAGGAAAATCCACACTTTTGGCAACCTGCAACTGACTGGCATTTTGCGCAGACACGGTGCTGTTGATCACAACAAAAGTAATAAAACTTACGGCACCAATGATGGGAATTAAAAAGATTTTTTGCGCAACAGACAACTTCAATAGAAAGTTCATTGATTACAGAACTCCGTGTAAATCATGCAGATTAAAATACGAATGACAGGGCCTGATCTCAAAAGTTAGTTTATATACGTGTTTTTGCAAGTATTTTGCTTTGAGACTTCAAATTCGATTGATATGTCGCAAGGGAATAGAATTTTGCTGAGGTAAATTTCTGACACCAGGACAACGCTTACGGCTACTTAGATACTGTGTTACGGTATTATTCAGGATTATCAGTCAATTCAACAATTACTTATGCGAATTATCATATATTTATGTGCGTTATGTTTTGCCTGTTCTGCATGGGCTGAACGAACCGTTGAACAAACTCTCGACGCATTACATGCCGCTGCGTCTGGTGCGGATGCAGTCACTTACTTTGATTTATATACCAGTAACGCTACGTTTATTGGTACCGATGCGTCAGAAAACTGGTCGATTAGTGAGTTTAAGCAATATGCCATGCCGTACTTTTCACAAGGCAAAGGCTGGACCTATACCCCGGTTTCACGAGACGTGTTTTACGCTAAAGATAAGCAGGTAGCCTGGTTTATGGAAATTCTGGACAACGCTTCGTATGGAATCACTCGGGGAACAGGGGTGTTAGAGCGAATAGACGGAGAATGGAAGGTGGCCCAATATCACCTCACCATTCCTATTCCCAATGCCCTGGCAAAATCAGTGGCAGCACAAATCGAAAAACTGGCTGCCACTACACCAGATAGTTAATTAGTGATCGGCTGAATTGACAGCTCAACCCTACGGTTTATCTGTCGGTTAGCGTCGCTGGTATTAGGCACCTTGGGCTGAAACTCGCCCATGCCTACTGTTGTCACCCGTTGTACATTCACGTTGTATGCGGTTAGCAGATTTTTAACCGCATTTGCCCGGCGCTCAGACAATTCCTGATTGTAAGATTCAGAACCTGTGTCGTCGGTGTGCCCTTTAATCAACAACACGGTTTTTTCGTATTTGTTGAGTACCACTGCAACATCGTTCAGTACCGGATTGAAATTTGGGCTAATTGCCGCACTGTTGGTAGCAAAGGTAATATCGCCAGGCATGATCAGATGCAGCGTATCGCCTTCACGTACTATATCCACTCCCGTATCGGCCAATTCTTCGCGCAGGGCCTCTTCCTGTTTATCCATGTAATTACCAATCGCACCACCCGCAATGGCACCCACTACGGCACCCCAGGCATAACGACTTTTAGCATTATCGCCTGTAGCTTTACCTAATAATGCGCCGGCCACGGCACCAATTGCAGCGCCTTTTTGAGTATTGTTACTGTTTGCACAACCACCCGCCAACAAAGCAGTAGCCACCACACTCGCAATCACTAGTTTTTTCATTGCAACCTCAATATTTGTCGTTCGTACCTGAATAGAGCAATCAGCGTTCCAATTGCTAACTTTACGGATAATTTAACTAGGCAAACCTGAATAAAGCCTGACTATCAGTGGCCTGTAGCGATATTTACTATTGTGAATGCGGTAGAACAAGAGAAGGTAGCAGTGCGTTAGTGCCGCAAATTTTACACTAAGATTGTAATTTATTTGCGACACTATTAAGCCTACTGATGCTGCACGGGATGCTTAGCGGCATATCCGATTGCCAACGGTCACTGCCTGCAAACACCGGCTCAGCAATCAGGGCAAAACAGATTCATGAAAGAATCGGTTGATATCAATATTATAGTCAGACGCCACCACCGCTTTGTCTATTTTAATTCGGTCATCGGTTGCAAGGTTTACTTCTTTAGGCGGCAGATAGTGATTGCCAGCGGTGGAATAAAATACGCGAACACAAGGCCGTAATGGCTGTTTGTCATTTTGCTTTATGACCAGCGCAACCTTGTTGTTAGACAATTCAACCAGACTGCCAACGGGGTAAATTCCCATGCAGCGGATAAACTGCTGAAGCAGTCCTTGATCGAGTTTATCCTTACTGTCTTTTAACAGTATTTGTAGTGCCTTTTGACTCGACATACCCGGTTTGTAGCAACGATCGGCAGTAAGTGCATCGTACATGTCTACTATGGCTAACATGCGGCCTTGCCTAGTAATTTGATCTGCACTTAACTGCGAGGGATACCCCAAACCATCTAATCGCTCGTGATGTTCACTTACCCACTTAATAAGGGTTTCATCAATTCTCATTTGATGAAGAAACTCAACGCCGTAAGTAACGTGTTTCTTCATTTCTTCCATTTCTCCATCGGTCAGTCGGCCGGGCTTATGTAAAATGGCATCGTCTACTTTTATTTTACCGAGATCGTGAAGTAATCCACTGTAAGCCAGTCTTTCAATTTCCTGCTCCTCCAGCCCAAGATAGCGGGCAAAATTGGCCAGTAAAATGCCTACGTTAAGTGAATGCTCCAGCAAATAAGAGTCTTTTTCGCGAATTTTTGTCATGAGCAGCAACGCATCCGGATTGCGGTCCAGCGAACCTACCAATGCAGTAGATAATTCCTTCGGTACATAATCATCAAATTGGGTACCATTCTGGATGGCTTTATAAAGACTATCCTGAATCTTCAGACCTTGCTGATAAAGCTTTGCGGCCCGCGCCAGTTCATCGGTTAACGGGACTGTAGTTTCCAGATGTTGGTGTATGGGGAGTGCCTGACTGCTCGTGCTATTACCCGACTCTACGTCAGTCTCAATAACCACGCGCAAAATACCCTTGCGCTTAAGTTCATCAATCGCAGCCTGACTGGTTACCCGCCCACGACTTTTAATTTGTACTGTGCCAGCCCGTTGTTCAGCAATCTCGAGCACGTACATACCCACTTCTAATTGTTCAATCCCGATCGTAATCACTGACATGCGTTTTGCTTCTTATTATCTCAACGGTCTTTTCGATTGCTGATGACGGCATTTACGATATCTGATAGCAAACTATAAACAGATACGGCAACAGTTTGGTCTGCATCCGTCATTTCATATTCATCAATACTCATTTAAAAGTCTAGCTGGTAAAGTAGCGTTGGTAAATCTGGTTGCCACTGGTAGCACTTCATTTTAATTTTGTGATTTATTACTAACACCCCTTCTTCCAGGAGCCGGGCAATTTGTTCGTTGGCGAGCTTGCTATTTACAGGAAACGCAATTTGCCCATTACTTCTCACCACTCTATACCAGGGTACAGGTTCGTTTTGAGGAACGTCTTTTAAACATCTTCCTACCAGCCTTGCCCGTCCAGGCAAGCCAGACAAATCGGCTATTTGACCATAAGCGGCCACATTACCGGCGGGGATCATTCTGATGGTATGCCATATTCGTTCGGCTGGGGTAAAATCAGACATCGTACATTTCGCTGAGAGTGTTATGCGTTTAAAGTGTCATCGATGCCACTATCCTTTGAAAACCTGTATTTGTAAACATGTTACACCCGTTTTCAATCGAACCCGGGTAATAGTATTGCAGCATCCCGCAGAAACGAAACATGCCAAAAATACTGTCAGGTTACTGCAGCTTGCTCTCCAGAATGTGGATTGCTACACAGGTAAAACCGCTGAGGATTTTGCGCCACTGGCCAAGCAACTGACTACAGACTCTGCAACAACGGTAGTTCTTTACCCGGTTCAGGAGGCTATAGAGTTAACTAGTACTCACTATCTACAAAATCCATTAAAAATTGATACACTGATTATTATTGATGGCAGTTGGAAGCAGGCATACGGTATTTACAAACGCAATCCATGGTTAAATCAATTCATGTTTTGTTGTTTGCCCGACGATATAGAAGGACAGTATGATATTCGCAAAACCAGTGTGTCTAATGGGCTGTCTAGCCTTGAGGCTGTAGCATTGGGTTTGCAAAGTCTGGAAGGGGCCGATACTTCACCACTGTACCGGCTCTTTGATGCTTTTAAGCAGCAGTGGTCCCTGCATACTGAAGGCTAGTGGCTGATTACCCTAACAGCTGTATTGCATGGGCATATACCCTCGATGGTCCTCAACCAATGCTAACCATCGCCGAATACCAGGATATACCGATAGGTCAAAACCACCTTCATGAGCTACATGGGTATAGGCATACAATGAAATATCTGCCAAAGACAGTTGTTCGCCCACCAGGTAGGGGGTTTCGTTAAGTTGCTTCTCCATCACCGCCAGCGCTTTGTGACCGGCAACCTGTTTAGCCTGATACTCTGCTTTACGGTTTTCTGGCAATCCTAAAAATACATTGATAAATCGGGCAACAGCGATGGCTGGCTCATGACTGTACTGTTCAAAGAACTGCCACTGCAACATTTTTGCGTAATCAAACGCTTTAGACGGAATCAAAGCCGATCCAGTTGCCAGATAGTTAATAATGGCATTAGATTCACTCAAACACCGTCCGTCACTTAATTCCAGTACTGGTATTTTACCTAACGGATTCTTATGTTTGAACGCTTCTGTTTGTGTTTCTCCCTGGAGAATATTTACATCAATCCATTCGCAACTTTTACCCAGTAATGCCAGTACAAGCTGGATTTTATAACAGTTACCGGAACGGGCATCGCCATAAACCTTCATGAGTCATCCTTTACTTAACAAACCATGCCATAAACAGCCAGGTGGCCGGCACGCCAGCTGACACGATGAATATCTTTACATTTTGTACAATTTCTTTGGGCCAACAACTAAACTGGCGCATGTCTTCCAGCTGTTGATTGAGCTTATACAGCTGATTTGCGCTTGGTTCGTTGTTTTTACCATTTCGCCTGTCAATCAGTATCTGCTCAATCGCAGCTTCTATACAACTGATGTTTTTTGCCCGGTATTTACGCATCAACCTTAGCGTTTTTATTACTGGCAAAAACAACCATGTAAGCATAAATGTAATCATCACTAATAATATTAGTAAGTCAATAACGGGGACAGGTTTACCCATCCAAAATATCGGTACCAGCATTAACATCATTAATGCCAGACTCACATTGCTTAATCCTAAATCACATAGTGCCTTGCAATGACTGAAGTTTGTATCCTTGGTAATACTGGGTAGCACTAAATGGCGATGCAGATAGCGAGTGAACGACGCCGACTGCATAATAAATAGAAACAGAAAGAACCAAAAGGGCACAGCTATGGCGTTGAGTAACATGATAGCGGGCTTTAAATCCAGTGCCAGCAGTCCCTCTGTAACAAGGTAAATCATAGTTACTGAAACTGCCAGTGTGCTGGCAATAACCACTTGGGTTACCAGCTTCTTTTCAAGGCGTTGAATATGTTGAGGATACTCATCGATGCGTTTAACGCGCACCAGGAAATCGGCGATACGTTTACCGGCACGTCGGTGCATAATGCGAATTGCCAGCCATAAATAGCCGATGATGAGCGGCATCCCCAGCGCTGCATTAAAATCCCTTTGTGAACGCTCGTCCACTACATACGCCAGATCCAAAGATCCAGCCACATAGTTAAGACTCAGGCAAACTATTACAAATAGTAAAGGCGGCAACCAAACATGTATTACTACGTTGTTTTTATTCATTAGATTGGTTGTGTCAATTAAGCGACAGCTATTATACACCCCAAAAATTAATTGGCACAGCGCGTCGGCAATACACTTTGTTAATGAATGTGTATTGCTTTTTTTCCTTAACCCTGCGACGCTTTATTTATCTGACCAAACGGCAAATTCATTGCCACTTGGCTCGGTAAAATGAAACCGTCTGCCGCCAGGAAAGGTAAATATTGGCTTAATCACGCTTCCACCTGCGGCTTCAACGGCTTTTTGTGTAGCCTCGAGGGTAGGTGAGTAAAACACCAGTAAAGTTGCACCTGACGCAGTTAATGACGCCATATCTGCTTTGTAAAAGCCGCCTGTAATGCCCTTATCCCTGAACTCACAATAAGCGTCGCCATAATCGGTGAATGTCCAGTTAAAAACAGACGCAAAGAACGCCTTGGTAGCAGGTATATCCTTACAGGGCAATTCCACGTAGTTAATCAGTGTGTCGCTGCTCATACTGGTTCATCTCCCTCAAATTGCGCCATTACCTCTGCGCCTGTCATGCATATAGTGGTTTGTTCAAAGCTGTAATAGTTGGGCTTGCTTTCAATAAATATTTGATGAGATAACTGCATAGCTGGTTGTTGTGGAAACAGTCCAACAGGCAAATAGTGGGTGTTAGTTGTCTTTAAACGGTAAAAGAGGTGCGTGCCGCAATGACTGCAAAATCCGCGCTCTGCCCAATCTGAAGAATCATAAACTTTAACGGTGTCACCGGTAAGCTTAACAGTGTGACCCTCTATCGCGAAAAAGGGGCTGCCAGCCCATTGTCTGCACATATCACAGTGGCATACGCCAATATCCAGCGAAGTTGCGATAGCTTCAATCTTAACGCCCTTGCACAGGCAGGTAGAGGTAAGTAAGGTACTGGTTTCCATACACGTTCCTTTGTTGTCATTTTTTTCTAAAGCAATTTACAGCGAATACTGCTGTATTGCTTCCCTATGCACAGTTTCTGACATCAAACCAAAGCCGATACATGTATATTTATACAGACAAATTAAAAACACCAGTTTTTTATTACATTATTTCAGACATAAAAAAACCCAGGATAACCTGGGTTCTTTATTTTGATGAATCTAATTACTTGCGCAGTTTTTGAATTAATCGCAACTGGGCAATGGCTTCCGCCAGCTCGTGAGCGGCTTCAGCATAATTAAAGTCAGCACCTGGATTAGCGATGTGCTCTTCTGCACGTCGTTTAGCTTCTTCAGCAGCCTGTGCATCCAAGTCTTCTGCTCTTACCGCAGTGTCGGCCAGAACAGTTACGTTGCCTGGTTGTACTTCAAGTACACCACCCGCTACGTAAATAACTTCTTCTTCACCGTGCTGTTTAACCAAACGCACCATACCAGGCTTAATTGGAGTGATGAGCGGCGCGTGACCAGGGTAAATACCCAGCTCACCTTCGCTACCGGTCACCTGGATAGTTTCAACGAGGCCAGAGAAAATCTGCTTTTCCGCGCTTACTACATCTAAGTGAACTGTCATTGCTGCCATGTAAACCTCCTAAAGGATACGCAAGCGTTATGCGGAGCTGATTAACAGCTCCGTACCATTACGCTTTCTTCTTGGCCTTTTCCAGCGCTTCGTCGATAGAGCCAACCATGTAGAACGCCTGCTCAGGCAGGTGATCGTATTCGCCTTCCAGAATGCCTTTAAAGCCGCTGATGGTATCTTTCAGAGAAACATACTTACCAGGAGAGCCTGTGAAAACTTCTGCTACGAAGAATGGCTGAGACAGGAAACGCTGAATCTTACGAGCACGTGATACTACCTGCTTGTCTTCTTCAGACAGTTCGTCCATACCCAGAATGGCAATGATGTCTTTCAGCTCTTTATAGCGCTGAAGTACAGTTTGAACGCCACGCGCTGTGTCGTAGTGTTCCTGACCGATTACCAGTGGGTCCAGCTGACGTGAAGTCGAGTCCAGTGGATCTACCGCTGGGTAGATACCCAGTGATGCGATATCACGAGACAGTACTACCGTTGCATCCAAGTGAGCAAAGGTGGTAGCTGGTGACGGGTCGGTCAAGTCATCCGCTGGTACGTATACCGCTTGGATTGACGTGATTGAACCAGTTTTGGTAGACGTAATACGTTCTTGCAGAACACCCATTTCCTCAGCCAGAGTAGGCTGATAACCTACCGCTGAAGGCATACGGCCTAACAGTGCTGATACTTCAGTACCTGCCAGAGTATAACGGTAGATGTTATCTACGAAGAACAGAACGTCACGACCTTCGTCACGGAACTTCTCTGCCATCGTCAGACCAGTCAGAGCAACACGTAAACGGTTACCTGGTGGCTCATTCATCTGACCGTAAACCAGCGATACTTTATCCAGTACGTTTGACTCGTTCATTTCATGATAGAAGTCGTTACCCTCACGAGTACGCTCACCAACACCCGCGAATACTGAGTAGCCGCTGTGTTCGATAGCGATGTTACGGATAAGCTCCATCATGTTTACGGTTTTACCTACACCAGCACCACCGAACAGACCAACTTTACCACCCTTGGCGAATGGGCAAACCAGGTCGATTACCTTGATACCAGTTTCAAGCAGTTCAACCGAGCTAGATTGTTCTTCATAGCTGGGTGCTTCGCGGTGAATAGACATACGCTCTTCTTCACCGATTGGGCCCGCTTCATCAATTGGGTTACCCAGTACGTCCATGATGCGACCCAGAGTAGCTGTACCTACTGGCACCATAATTGGGTTACCAGAGTTTTCAACTTTCAGACCACGACGCAGACCGTCGGTAGAACCCAGAGCGATACCACGAACGACACCGCCACCTAATTGCTGTTGCACTTCCAGGGTTAGCCCGGACAAGTCACCTTCGGTAACTCTAAGTGCGTCATATACCTTTGGAACCGCATCTTGTGGAAACTCGATGTCCACAACGGCGCCAATGACTTGGACGACCTTACCTTGACTCATAATTTGTCCTCATTATCTTTTCTAAACCTTTGCCTACACCGCTGCTGCACCACCAACAATCTCACTGATTTCTTGTGTGATTGCGGCTTGACGGGCTTTGTTGTATACCAATTGAAGTTCATCAATCAGGTTGCCTGCGTTATCGGTTGCGGCTTTCATTGCAACCATTCGAGCAGCTTGCTCTGACGCGGCATTTTCTACAACACCCTGGTACACCTGGGACTCAATGTAACGAACCATCAATGCTTCCAAAATAGGTTTTGGATCCGGCTCGTAGATATAATCCCAGCGATGCTTTAACGTTTCGTCTTCAGACTTTGGCAAAGGCAATAATTGATTGCTTACAGGCTGCTGTGACATCGTGTTAACGAAGTCGTTGAAAACCAGAAATACTTTATCCAGTTTTCCTTCATCAAAGGCTTTCAGCATGACGCGAACTACGCCAACTACGTCGCTGATTTTAGGTGCATCACCTAAACCTGATTCTGCGGCAAGCAAAGTGCCACCAAATCGGTTGAAGAACGCACAAGCTTTTGAACCTAGCGCTGCAAAGTCCACTTCGACACCCTGGCTTTTCCAAGCTTTTACTTCCTTGGTAACCAGTTTAAACTCGTTGGTGTTCAAACCACCACACAAACCACGGTCGGTGGATATCACAATGTAACCGACACGCTTGACTTCACGCTCTTCCAAATAAGGATGGCGGTATTCAAGGTTACCGTTAGCAATGTGAC
>NZ_JBLBUE010000030.1:0-32478 GCF_047290655.1 Alteromonas sp. AMM-1
AACTGGTATATGGTCAGGTGGTACAAATGCCTGAAGCTCCCAATATTGCCCGTGAAATCGTGCTGGGCACCGGTATGAATGTACACACCGACGCCTATAGCGTATCACGCGCTTGTGCAACCAGCTTCCAGTCTACGGTGAATATCGCAGAATCTATGATGGCTGGCACAGTGGAAGTGGGGGTGGCCGGTGGTGCTGATTCAACCTCTGTATCACCTATTGGTGTATCGAAGAAATTAGCCCGTGCACTGGTTGACCTGCAAAAAACCAAAACCCTGGGCCAAAAATGGGCCGTACTTAAGCATCTCGGCTTTAAGGATTTACTGCCAGTACCGCCGGCGGTTGCTGAATATTCAACGGGTTTATCTATGGGACAAACTGCTGAGCAGATGGCGAAAACCCATGGTATTTCTCGCGAAGCACAGGATGAACTGGCGCACCGCTCGCATACGCTTGCAGCGCAAAGCTGGAAAGAAGGCAAACTGGCTGGTGAAGTAATGACTGCCTATGCCGAACCGTTTAAAGGTGCGCTGGAGCAAGACAACAATATTCGCTTCGATTCAAAGCTGGAAGGCTATGCAAAATTACGTCCGGTATTCGACCGCAAATACGGTTCAGTAACTGCGGCCAACGCAACGCCATTAACTGATGGTGCATCAGCAGTACTGATGATGACCGAGAGCAAAGCGAAAGCATTGGGCTACACACCACTTGGTTATATTAAGAGTTATGCATTTGCGGCAATTGATGTATGGGAAGATATGCTGATGGGCCCGTCTTACGCATCTCCCATTGCATTAGAGCGTGCAGGCATGACACTAAACGATTTGACGCTGATTGAAATGCATGAAGCCTTCGCTGCTCAGACTTTGGCAAACGTTAAAATGTTTGCCAGCGATAAGTTTGCTCAGGAAAAACTGGGTCGCAGCAAAGCTACCGGTGAAATCGATATGGACAAATTCAACGTGATGGGAAGTTCACTTGCATATGGTCATCCCTTTGCCGCAACAGGTACGCGTATGATCACGCAGATGCTGAATGAATTGAACCGCCGTGGCGGTGGTACCGGTTTGATCACTGCCTGTGCGGCAGGTGGTTTAGGCGCAGCTATGATTTTGGAGACAGCGTAATGACTGAACAAGCAGCAAACAGCGCATTTACTTTAAGCCGCCAGGACAACGGCATTGCCGTACTCACCATGGATGTACCGGGTGAGTCAATGAATACCCTGAAACAGGCGTTTGGCGATGACATCACCAAAATCCTGGATGAAATTGAAGCTGATAGCAACATTAAAGGCGTGGTGCTGATCAGTGGTAAACCCAGCTCTTTCGTCGCCGGTGCTGACATTACTATGCTGGACGCCTGTAAAACGGCGGAAGAGGCACAGGCATTAGCCAAAGGTGGTCAGGACATTTTTGACCGCATCGAAAAAATGCGTGCCACCTTTGTGGCGGCTATTCACGGCCCTGCACTGGGCGGTGGATTAGAGCTGGCATTAGCGTGCCACTACCGCGTTTGTACCGATGCCCCTGCGACGCAACTGGGTGTGCCTGAAGTACAGCTGGGTTTATTACCAGGCAGTGGCGGAACACAGCGTTTACCTCGATTAATCGGTATTCAACAAGCCATTAAAATGATGCTCACCGGTGGTGCGGTACGTCCAAAGCAGGCTAAAAAATACGGCCTGGTTGATGAAGTTGTGCCGCATTCAGTGCTATTGGACGTAGCGGGTATCTTTGCTGCTAAAGGCAAACCAAACCGTGAAATGCCGCAAAAAGGGCTGGTTAATAAATTCCTTGAAGGCACGGGCCCGGGTCGCAATATTCTGTTTAACAAAGCGGCGCAACAAACCCAGTCAAAAACACGCGGAAATTACCCAGCGCCACAGCAAATTCTTGATGTGGTGGCATTAGGTCTGAGCAAAGGCATGCGAGCTGGTTTAGAGGCTGAAGCAAAAGCGTTTGGCCAACTGGTGATGACACCTGAATCAAAACAGCTTCGTCAGATATTCTTTGCTACAACTGCCATGAAGAAAGAATCTGGTGTGGCGAATGTTGCCCCGGAAAAAGTGGCTAAAGTCGGCGTGTTGGGCGGTGGTCTGATGGGTGGGGGTATTGCGTTTGTTACGGCGACCAAAGCGAAAGTGCCAGTGCGTATTAAAGATATCCAGCCAATTGGTATCGCCAATGCCATGAAATACAGCTACGACCTGCTGGTTAAAAAAGTGCAGCGTAAATTTATGCTGAAGTCGGAAATGCAGAAGCAAATGTCACTGTTAACCGGCACATTGGATTACGCCGGTATGCAAGATGTAGACATTGTGGTTGAGGCAGTATTTGAAGACGTGAAACTGAAGCAGCAGATGGTTGCTGACGTGGAAAACAATTGCAAAGAAAGTACGATTTTTGCGTCGAATACCTCGTCTATTCCAATTGGACAAATTGCTGAAGGGGCGCAGCGTCCTGAAAATATCATTGGTCTGCATTACTTCTCTCCAGTAGATAAAATGCCACTGGCGGAAGTGATCGCGCATGAAAAGACGTCTGATCAAACTATTTCAACTACCGTTGAATTTGCCAAGAAACAAGGGAAGACGCCAGTAGTAGTAAAAGACGGAGCGGGCTTCTACGTGAACCGTATTCTCGCGCCCTATATGAACGAAGCGGCGAACCTGATCCTTGCCGGTGAACCTATCGACCATATCGATAAAGCGCTGCTTAACTTTGGTTTCCCGGTAGGCCCCGTGAAGCTGCTGGATGAAGTGGGAATCGATGTGGGTACCAAAATTATCCCCATTCTGGTTGACGCCTTTGGTGAGCGTTTTACCGCCCCAGGCGCTTTCGACAAAGTGTTGGCAGATGATCGCAAGGGTAAGAAAAACAAACGCGGTTTTTACCTGTATGAAGGCAAAAAGCCAGGTAAAGAAGTGGACGACAGTTTGTACACTTTATTGGGTATTCAGCCGAACAAGAGCCGCAGTGAATCTGAAATATCTGAACGCTGCGTACTGATGATGTTAAATGAAGCCGCACGCTGTTTAGACGAAGGTGTGATCCGCAATCCTCGTGATGGGGATATAGGCGCAATTTTTGGTATTGGCTTCCCACCATTCCTGGGCGGACCTTTCAGGTATATGGATCAGCTTGGCATTAAAAAGGTAGTAGAGCGCTTGAATTACTACGCTGAAAAGCTTGATAAGAAGTATCAACCTGCGCCAGTCCTAGAGGAAATGGTAAAGGAAAATAGAAGATTCTATTAATTTATTGTTAACAAGTTGTATAAAACCGGGCATTGCCCGGTTTTTTTCATTATAACGAATAAAAATGCTGGTTTTGTGTGTGCGATCGTATATTATTCGCGCGTTTTCTGAGTATCGGTTTTTCAGTTTTCTTTGAGCGAGGTGTCAAAATGTTGACGATTATTTTGGTATCGGTTTTGTCAGGCGTATTTTTTTACGTTGAGTCTCTGAAAGCAGGGTTAGCTGCAAAGCGTTGGGCGGCAGCCGGATGCGTATTAGGCCCGTTATTATTGCCTATGTTTACCATTTCGCGCCATGTCAGAATGCGCCGTGATACAGGCTTTAATAACGTTGTGTTACGCGCTTAGCGCTGAATGTCGGACATAAAAAAAGGAGCATCAAGCTCCCTTTTTGTACGCGAAATCTTGTAGATTAAAGACGAACACCGTTAGTCTTTGGGCGAAACTGCTGAGTCTCTGTTGCAACTTCTTTTTTCTGTACAGGTGCTTTTTGAGCGCCTTCTTGCTTTTGGTCTGCGACAGGTGCTGTAGTAGAAAGAACTAGCGCGACTGCATAAGCTTTCAACATTTTTCATTCCTCATTATTATAAACAAACAAAACAAACAAAACTGACTGACATTGTTTCTGTCGTCACAATGTCTATAGCTAACATTGTGCCAACTTTATAATTCCTTTTATAACAACAAGTTGGAGCATTAATGTGAGCGGCGTCAAAAATCCGTTGCCGGAAATTATTGCCGTTCTATGCATTTATCTGCCGCTTGCGGAAAAACTTGAGGCAATGGTGTCAAAAGTTTGCGTTTCTTTACCTTTCTATTGCAAATAGCGTTATAAAAATGTGTTGTTTGTTTTTTTACTGGCATGAAAAGTACATAGAAATAAATACATTAGCCAATATATATTGAGTAAAACTAATGTTTTCGATGTTACAGGGTAAAAGTGATACGTATGCCAGTGTGGCTCATGAACCCTGTTAAAACGTATTTAGCAAGAGATTGAGGAAATTTACGCACCACGCGCGCTTGAGAGCGGATATTAGCGAGATGAGTAATATCATCAGGGTGAAGCTGAACACGACACTGGCAGCCCGTTCAAAGAGCTGCTAGGCGTCAGGTGAGACTTTATTAATGATTTTGTGAAGCAGGCTGTTTTCTCTGAGCAGCTTTTCAAACCGCTCTGCATTTAACGGTTTGCTATACAGGAAGCCTTGGATCATTTCGCAGTCGTAACGACGCAGAATGTTCAACTGCTCTTCATATTCCACGCCTTCAGCCACTACTTTCAGGCCCAAATTATGGGCGATATTGATAATGGCTGCTGCCATATGGCGGTCTACGCTGCTGTTTGCGATATCGTCGATAAATGCTTTGTCTATCTTTAACGTATTCAGCGGAAATTGTTTTAAATACGCCAGCGAAGAATATCCGGTACCAAAATCATCCAGTGCCAAATGAATGCCGCGATCGCGAAGGCGCTGCATCATTCGCAAGCCTTCATCGGGATTTTCCATTAGCGTGCCTTCGGTAATTTCACACTCAAGATGAAGAGGAGATAAACCAACCTGACGCAAAATGTTCTCAATCCGATCATCCAGGTCGGGCAATTCAAATTGCTTTGCTGAAATGTTTACCGCAACCCGGCCACTGAACAAGCCTTCACTTACCCAACGCTTGGTGTCGAGACAGGCTTTTCTTAACACCTGCTCACCAATCTCAATGATTTGTCCGGTTTGCTCTGCCAATGGAATAAATTGTCCAGGGCTTACAATGCCTTTATGAGGATGCTCAAAGCGCACCAGTGCTTCCATACTCACCAGTCTGCCGGTGGTAATGTCTACTTTGGGCTGGTAGTAAACAGTAAATAAATCGTCTTTGATACCCTGTCGGATCAGGTTCTCAATTTGTAGCTGACGTACAGCGTTTTGGTTCATTTCACCACTGAAGAACTGGTAACTGTTGCCGCCGTTGTTTTTAGCGAAATACATGGCAGTATCGGCATTTTTAAGTAGCTCCTGGGGCGACGAACCATCCTCTGGGAACAACGCAATTCCAATACTGGACCCCAGCACAAATTCCTGTTTGTTGATAATAAATGGTCGTGCGAGAGTATTGAGCACATTCTGGGCAAAATGGGTAATACTGTGAATGTCTGACACGTCTTCCATTAATACACTGAACTCATCACCACCTAACCGATAGCAGGTCGAGTTGGCGTCGGTGATTCGCTGAATGCGTTTGGCAATTTGCTTGATCAGAATGTCACCGGTTTGATGACCCAGAGAATCATTGATTTTCTTAAAATTATCCATGTCCAGGCAGAGTAGGGCATGATGTGAACCTTTGCGCACCAGATTACTATGGCTGGCCTGGAAGAATGAGCGGTTGGGCAATTCGGTTAACGGATCTGAGTTTGCCAGTTTCAGCAGTTCTTTCTCGGTATTTTTGCGCGACGTAATGTCTGAGAATACGCCCACAAAGTGCGAAATGCGGCCATCGTCGTCGTGCACGGCATCAATATTCAATTCAATTTCATAGCGCTCACCGTTAACCCGGCTACTTTCTACTTCACCGCTCCAGTTGCCACGCGCTTTCAAGGTTTTTTTAATTTCTTCCGTAAAGGCCTCTGGGTATTGATGGAAATACAAATAACTCGCCAGTGCTTGCTCACGGGTTTCACCGGTGTAGGTGCAATAAGCATTGTTTACTGAGATAAAACGGAATTTGGTGTCGGTAATGAACACGCCTTCGGAAATGTTTTCGATTGACCGTTTAAACAGATTTAACTGTTCTTCCGCGTCTTTTAAATGCTGAATGTTTTTCAGTGTCCCTGTCATCCGCACAGGCTGGTTATTGTGGTCACGCTGAACGACTTTACCGCGGTCAAGGATCCAAACCCACTGATTGGTGAATGTGCGAGCGCGGTAAGCGAGTTCGAAAAATTCGGTTTTTCCGTCGAGATGCGCTTTTAACGCATCCTGTACGCGGCGTAAATCGTGCGGATGTATGTTGGCATCGTATGCACTGTTGGTACGGATATCGTCTTGTGGGAAGTCCAGTGTGCCCCAGGTATTAGAACGGTATACCTGACCACGGAATACATCCCAGTCCCATAGTTCATCGCCGCTACTCCACAACGTGAGTTTTAATCGTTCCTCTGATTCCGATATCGCAATACGTTGAGAGCGTCTTACGTGATATTGACGTACCACGTAAAGGGCCATTAGCGCAGCAAAGAAACCATAGAATACCAGGGCAGCAGGGTGCAGCCAGGGCGGGGGAGAGATAGTTATGTTCAGTGTACGAGAAGGTGACCATGCCTTGCCATCCTCGAGTGCTTGAACTTCGAAGGTATAGTCTCCAAAAGAAACATTGTTGTAAAACGCTTGACGGTCAGTTCCAGCTTCTGTCCAATTTAAATCAAGCCCAACTAGTCGGTAGCGATACTGTATAGCAAACGGAGACGTCGCATTGATAACACCAAAACTAAAGCTAAATCTTGCATCTTGATAACCCAGTGTTAGCGCCTGCTTCAAATAAATCGGTTTATCAAGTAACGTGTTGTCAGTAGAAAAAACCTGCTCTTTTCCAAACACCTTTAAGGAAAACAATTGTGGACTTTTTGATGGAACATCACTGTTCTTTTTAAATGTCATTAGCTCTGGATAGAAGTAATGAAATCCTTTGTCACCACCAAAAACTAAAGCATTGTCCTGAGTGGTTGATACTACTCCTTCTGAATAGCTATTGTATTCTAATTGCTCCTGAGAAAAGCTGACGCCAGTTTCCAAGGAAGGTAAAAGCAATTGTTGTATCGATGAATCGGTAGATATCCAAATGGAATCTTTAAATCCTGTAGCTGCCAATATTACATTGGAGTGAATATCCAATGCTTTTTTATCAATCAATTTTAAGGTTTGCTTATCAAGTTGGTAAATACCTGATGATTGAGTCGTGAGCCAATAATAGTTTCCCCATTCGTAAACTGACTTCACTAGTGAAGACGAATTGTCGCTTGTTAACTTAAGGTTTATCGACGAAACTACTTTATCTTGAAGTGGACTATAGATTTCAATTTTTCCAATAGTACTCAGCCAAAGATTCCCATCCTTGTCATCGAATATAGGGGAGTAAATCGTATTTTTGAAAGCATTCTGATGATGTACAACTTTGTATTCAGATTTGGTTCCCAACGCGTTTTGTAGCCTTTCGGATTGCTTAATAGATATTAATCCTTGGCTTTGAGTCCAGGCCCAGACAGTTCCATCAAAATAATACAAATAGTCAACAATTTCGCCGCTCAGGAATTCGCTTATTTTTATTAATTTACCATCAGTAAACGAATAAAGTTGTATACCTTGTGACGTCGCAAGCCAAATCTTATCCTGAGCATCCACAATTAAATCCCAGAATTGATTTTGTTGGCTTTTCAGGTAGTAATCGAGAGTACTTCTGTTTATGTCAAATCGACCAACGCCATAACTTTGCGTCGCGATCCAAAGATATTCTTTTGAGTCTTCTTCCACTGCCCAAATTCGTTTTGAACCGCCAGCCTCATCTGAAGTTTTATGGGAATACAGCCTCATAGCATTATTGGATGGATTATATCTATGCTGATAAAGCCCTTCATAAGTGGCTAACCAGATGGAATGTGTAGAGTCTATGAATATTTCTCTGACAAACTGATTTTTAAGGTTTGTAAAGTTTTTCTTATCTTCTCCAAAAACAATAAGCGAGTCCTTAACACCGTTGTAGACACCTAAACCTGCTTCAGTACCAATCCACACAACACTTTCTTCAATTTCTCTGACAGTTCTTATGGTTTGATTGACCAAATTGGGGTAAGTAGTCTCGTCAATTAATTTAACGATACTTCCCTGATTGTTAATGACAATCACACCCTTATTACTTGCAAGCCAGTATTCACCGCCAATAACTTGTATATCAAATACAGAGTCAACTTCCAGATTAATTCCCCAAGGGTTCACAGTCATGAGTGAATATAATTGTCGGCGAGTCTTGTCATAAATATAAGCACCCGAACCGTAGGTTCCAATCCATATACGCGTAGGTTCATTGCGAATAACTTCAATGTCATCTGGAAAATCGATACGTTCGTCTAACAATTCTAATTGGTGATTTTGGGCGTTAATAATGTACAGGTTGGACGTATCGGCAACCAGGATATTGCCTTTGGAGTCTTCACTGATTGACCAGATGTCGTTGTTACGAATAAGCGAATTATCGGTATTGTAAACCCTAAAGCTATCCGTTTCAGGCTGGTATTTTGCAAGTCCGGTATAAGTACCAATCCACAAATCTTTATTTGAGGAAACGTACATGGTTCGGGTGAATCCGGGGGGGATGGAATCCGGTTTTTTAGGTGAGTGTTGGTAGTGCTTAAACTCATAGCCATCGAAGCGGAACAGACCGTCAACTGAGCCCACCCAAATATAGCCAAACTGATCCTCGGCAATTGATGTAATGGTGCCTTCAGACACACCATCTTCCCGCGTGAATTCACTAAAGCGGATGTCGTTAATCGCCGCATTAGCACTGGCTAAACGGGCAATAAAAATTATCACTGTGACTAAAAACAGTGCTAACGTCGTTCTATGGGTTGAGCGCACCATACACCTTTGGCAATGAATGCCTTATCTTTCTTTTAATTTGAATTGGTTAGCGTCCGTTCTAGCCAAGCACCAATATGCCGAATTACAAGGCGCTCTACAAGGTTTTTTTTGAATAGCAAAACAGGGTGAATAAAACTTCAGCAAACACGGCTGAATTTGAGTATTCAGCCGTGTTTGCCTCACTATAAATAGAACTCTACGCGGGATTTAAAGTCGGCAATGTGCGTGATGGTGTCTTGTTCTTCGCTTTGTAAAGGGGGGAATTTTCCGGCAGAAAACAGCACAAGCTCGCCAAAGGTCTGGTTGAGATTCATATTGGTGGCATAACCAATGATATCGTCAAAACTCATACTTTCAATTGTACTGGCGATAAGCTGATTGCGGTGCAAATTGCTGTCGTTCGAGCCCAGTCCCTGCCAGATGCGCTGTGAGCGCATCGACTGATTAAGATCCACATCCTGTAATTGCTTCAGTAAATTGCGCTGAATATTTGGCCAGTAGCCTTCGTAAAATGCTCGCTCACGAGTTTGTTGCTGAAGAAACTGACTGATATGTGACATGAGTACCTGTGGCCCATGCGTTGGACTCTGGATATAAAATGTTATACCCGGATGCTGATTGTGCGGCACATAACCTGAGCCAACCAGATATCCCAACTGTTTCTCTGTTCGCAAGGTGCTGAAAAAAGATCCGGCCAGCATTTGCTCCAGTACCATACACATCGCCACATTCCAGGTGTCGTTACTGGGTGCCTGAAGATACAAAACAACGGCTGCGTCTTCGTGGTCGCAACTCACTTCGTGCACCATAGTGCGTCCCACTGGCAATTTGGCTATTGCGCGGGGGAGTGGTGATGCTTTCGCTCCAGGACTCATCGCGACAACACTATCAGCAATGCGTTCTGCTGCTTCTTTGCTCCAGTTTCCGTGAATTAGTCCTTCGAGGTGATAATAATCAAACGCGCGATCCTTAACGCGCCTTACATCATCAAACTGACATTGTTCAACAGCGTCCAGCAGCTCAATAGGTGCGTGAGTGTTTCGCTGAATGAGTACACTTAACCGGGAAAATAAGCGGTTAATCGGTTTGTTTAACAGCGTATTTTGCAAGCTTTGGCATTGCAGACTTTTCACCTGAAGAAAAGTCTGAGGGTCGGGCTCAAAGGCGTGAATTGCATTCGTTAGTTTTTGAACCAACTGACCCTGTTGTGCACTGAATCCTCTGGTATGCAGGGTAAATCCACCCTGGTGGCCATATATTCTGTAGTGCAATCCGGCAATTTCCGCCCGGTAGAATTGGCCCTGCAAATAATCATTTAACCCCGCAAGCCAAAGTCGTTTAGCGGCTACCTGGTGAATGTTTTGTGCCAGCGACGGAATGTCGTAAGAAATAAATACGTCACCCTTCGGTACCCGGAAAGTATGGTCCTGACAAAACCAAAAGCTCATGCCTTTTTCTTCTCTGATTTCCTGAGGCATTGCAAATCGGTTATCCAGTGGGCACAGACTGTAGCTATCACCAATGTATGGGTTTTTGGGGGGCATGGATATAGCGTGAACCGCTGCAGGCTTTTTCCAGCGGGCGAGCGAGTCAGAGGAGATCGGCTTAATTGCATAAGCCGCGTCGTAGTGTGCACAACGACGATTAGTAGCAAGTCCTGGCGCAATCACTTTGATACGCAAATTTTCTGGTACAAAATAAGCCAGTGCTCTGTTTAATGATTCACTGGTAAGCGCTTCGTTTTGCGATGCACTGGCAATGGTATCCCAATCAAAATACTGATGTAATTCCGCCAGGTCACAAAGGGTTTGTAGCGGCTTGTGTGAGTCGTCATACTGTCTGGCCAACTGATTGAGTTTGGCTTTTTCCAGTAAACGCCACTCGTCACCTGCGGCCTTTCTAATTAATTCAACCATGTAGAATATGGCCGACACGATATTAAATTGGTTGTCCAGACCGGAGTCAGTGAGTTGCAAATTAATATTAAAGTCTTTGAATCCGACACCTTCAATACCAGAGCCGGCAATCAGGTTAGTCACCCAGCCCCTGGCTTTTAAATAGGCAAATAAACTGCCGGCGCCTTCATCGCCTAACACATGGCTTATAAAATCAAGTGGGCGTGTCGCTATTTCCAAATGCAAAGGAGGCAGAGCAAACGTTACGATCATCCGTTTGGCCGCTTGCAGCGGTGTGATGTGAATTTCGACGCCCAACTGTTCAGGCGTATACAGCACCGGCAGGTTTATTTCTGCAGCTTGCCCGGTTGGTAAAGGGGCAAATGCCTGCGTGAGCCAGGGCGTAATTTGCCCTACGCTGAACGGCGAATGAATCACCAGTGTCATGTTGGCTGCACAGTAGTATGTGTCGTGAAAAGCCTGTAATTTTTCCTGCAATTGCTCCAGGCTAAACTTACCAAACGTTTGCTGATTACCTACAGAAAACTTTGTAAAAGGATGTGCGGGATTAGCGGTTTCTTTGTGGATCTGATAAAGCCGCCGTAAGTCGTCTTTGCGTTTGAACTTAAACTCTGCATCGATAGATTTTATTTCAGACTGAATTTGTTCAGTGTCAAAATTAGGGGCGCCTAACATTGCCGCGAAAGCGGGTAATACACGCGGCAGCGCCTGAGCATGCACCTGAAAGTGATAGTTGGCAAATTCAGTTCCGGTCCATGCGTTGATATTGCCGCCAGCCTGTTCCATTAATTCGTTGATGGCGTTGGGTTGAGGTAGCACAGCGTTACCCATAAACAACATGTGCTCTAACAAATGTGCCAGTCCGGGGCAGTCTTCGGGGTCAAAAAAATGCCCAGCTCTAATGCTCGCTGAAACGCAACAGGATGTTAGTTCCTGCTTGTGGATAATTAACACCCGCAGGCCATTTTCCAACTGAAACGAATAAGTGCTGTCGATGTCCTGTGAAATATTCAATGTAATATCTTCGTTCTGTCTACGTGTTATTGTTTGCAGTTAGCCGGTGGACAGGTTAACAGCAGGCGGATCATCCGTTACACCTTAGTCTAAGAGTTAATAATAGTACTAGGCGAGTCGGCAGACCTTTGCTATCGTTAGTATGTATTCCTCATCATATTAGCAATGTTATGTCAGGTCAAAGCAGCAAAGACGACATTTTTATTTTTATCATGCGCCATGGTGAGGCAGAATCACTGCAAACCGATGATAAAAGTCGTAACCTTACGCTTCGAGGCAAAAACGAAGTTCACATCAGTTCTGATTGGTTGTCTGAATCCTATTGCCAGAACCGTGAATTATCAATGGCTTTGGTCAGTCCTTATACACGCACCCGTCAAACCTATAATGAAGTACTGCAAACATTTCATGCTGCGCAGATGGAGTTAAATAGCGACATTGTGCCGGAAGGTAATGTTTGTGTTGCGCACGATTATATTGATGTACTTGCTCATCAAATGGCGAAAACACATCCCGGTAAACCTTTGTTGGTGGTGAGTCATATGCCGTTTGTATCTTACTTACTCGATGCTCTGTGCGATTCTCACAATATGTCATTGTTTGCCACCGGATCGGTTGCCGTTGTGAAATACCAGCTTAAAACCGGTAAAGGTGTCTTAGTGGGTCACTTTCAGGGGTAGTACTCAACCTAATCTCGTTGCATTCGAGCGCTGAAATTTAGCCGTCAAATCCAACTTTTCGCTTTAGCTTTTTCCGTTGCTACCGATATAAACAGGTAGTAGAGAGGAACAAAGGTATCATTTCAACGCCCAGCGTTGAAAATGCAAAAAAGCGCATGTCTAGTCAGTCTATCCCAGAGCAGCTTCGTCAGTCTTTAGAACGACACTTAGAAGAGTCGGATCTGCAAAATGACGAGGAAATGGCACAAATCATGGCCAGGCTATCCGATTTGTCGGCTAAGGTTGCCGCTGCGAAAGCCAAAGTACTGGCTAAACGAAAGTCAGGGTAAAGGTTGGCTGGCGGTGTAATGGGTCAGCTACCGCTGACCCATACTTAGTTTCGTTGGTCTGGGGCAGATACTGTAGCGGGGCGATAGTACTCAGGTATTACTCTAACCGTTTTTATCATATTCCCATTAATATCAATAATTTCGATTGGATATCCGGCTAGCCGCAGGCTTACATTGCTGTCTGGGATTTCTTCGAGGTATTCCAAAATTAATCCATTCAGCGTTTTGGGGCCTTCAGTAGGAAAATTCCAGCTCAATTCTTTATTGAGTTCCCGAATGTTGGCACTGCCATCGACTAATACACTGCCATCCTGTTGTACCGATACTTCCTTGCTGTAAGCTGGCAGGGTAGTAGTGGTAAAGTCACCGATGATTTCTTCCAGAATGTCTTCAAGGGTAACCAAACCCTGAATGTCGCCGTATTCATCAACTACCAGTGCGATACGCTCTTTTTCTGACTGAAACTGATACATCAGTGTGTGTAACGGAATCGATTCCGGCGCATAGTATATTTCACGAACCGCGCGCAACAGGCTGGCTTTGGAAAACTGGTCCTTCGACAATAATCGCAATGCATCACGTACATGCACAAATCCCACTGCATCATCTATGCTGTCACGGTAAAGCAATACGCGCGTGTGCTGAGACTGGGTGAGTTTTTTCTGAATATCTTTCCAGTCGTCATTAATATCGATAGCGGCGATGTCACTGCGGGGCACCATAATGTCTTCGGCAGTGACATTCTCAAGGTCCAAAATGCTTACCAGCATGTCCTGGTGCTTTTTAGGTATCATTGCGCCGGCTTCGTATACCACTGTACGCAGCTCTTCCCGGCTGAGTGAGTCGCCACCTTCGCCAGAGGGTTTAATGCGCAGCAAGGCTAAAATACCGTTAGTGATCCCGTTAATCGACGCCACTAATGGATACATAACTATTAACATTGGCGATAATATGATGGAGCTGGGGAACGCTACTTTTTCGGGATAGAGTGCAGCCAGTGTTTTTGGGGTTACCTCTGCAAAAATAAGCAGAATAATAGTTAAGCCAATGGTAGTGGCAAATACAGCCCAGTATTCACCGAACCAGCGGGTACAAATGATAGTGGCAATGGCAGAGGCTGCAATATTAACCAGGTTGTTTCCAATGAGAATTAATCCGATGAGTCGGTCTGGACGTTCCAATAACTTGTGGACTCGTTTTGCACCCCGGTGGCCTTCACTTTGTAAGTGTTTAAGCCGATACCGGTTGATCGACATCATCCCGGTTTCAGAACTGGAAAAATAAGCAGATAAAGCAATTAAAATTGCCAGTGCAATTAACAACGCACTGGTTGATATGTCGTCCAACGAGGGATCCCTTTAAGTAGTTTGAAACACCAATGTAGTCAGTCGCTCTGAGCGTTTCAAGTGTTAATTATCAGAGCAGAATTTCTTTTACAAATCGACTGCCAAAGTAGGCCAAGGAAAGCAGCATTACACCAATAATGGTTAATGCGATGACCTGTTTTCCGCGCCATCCCCACAGCTTTTGCCCTGCCAGCAATACAATAAATACCGCCAAACCGGCGATTGATAGCACGGTTTTGTGCACATAACCCTGACTAAACATGTTTTCTAAAAACACAAAACCCGTTACCTGAGCGATAATCAGCAATAAGGTGCCAATCAGGATCAACTTAAACAGAATACCTTCAACCAGCATTAAAGGCGGCAGGGTAGAGTGCAACAGACTGGCACCTTTGTGCTTCAGTTGGTGGGTTATATACGACATCTGAAGTGCATACAAAAAGCCGATAACCAGCGTACCATAGGCGAATAAAGACAACGTAATATGCACTACCAGGCCGGGACGCAACTCAATATGCATAATATGCTCAACCGGTATGAATGCCGATGCAAGCACACTAAATCCGGCAAAGCCGAATACTACGGGTAACAAAATGACGTTGGGGAGCAGTGAATTACTCACCAGCATAGAGAGGGTAATTAACCAGGCAACCAGCGAAAGCACATTGGTTATGCTCATGTTCTGGCCAGCTTGTGCTGCCAGAATTGCATCGCCTAAAAACATACTGTGGCACAGCACTGCAACAGCGGCAATGCTTAACGCTAACATCCTGTTTGGGCCTTGATTGTGAAAAAATCGCCCCGTCATTGACGCCGCTGCTACAAAATACGCAACAACTGCCAGCAAAGCGAACAAGGTAGCCATGTAGTAATTGAAACCTGCAAATAATAATTAACGTGGTATAGATACTGCAGAATAACAGAGAATTCAACCGCATGTCTGCCGGAAAATGATAAATCGTTAATCCACACTACGTTAACCGGTCAATTTTCGGTATACTCCGGGTATTATTCATTGATTGGGTTGATAAACAGAGAATGTTTGAGAATCTCAGCGAAAGGTTAGGGCAGACACTGCGCAATGTCAGTGGACGGGGCCGCTTAACCGAAGACAACATTAAAGAAACCCTGCGCGAAGTCAGAATGGCGTTACTTGAAGCTGACGTTGCGCTACCGGTAGTTAAAGAATTCGTTAATCAGGTAAAGGCGCGTGCAGTAGGCACGGAAGTCACTAAAAGCCTGAAGCCCGGCCAGGTGTTCATCAAGATCGTTCAGTCTGAACTTGAAGCGGTTATGGGTGAAGCCAACGAAAGGCTTAACCTGTCTACTCAACCGCCAGCAGTCGTATTAATGGCAGGTCTACAAGGGGCGGGTAAAACTACCTCGGTAGGTAAACTGGCTAAGTATTTAACTGAGCGTGAAAAGAAAAAAGTCATGGTGGTGAGCGCTGACGTATATCGTCCAGCCGCCATTAAACAGTTGGAAACACTGGCTGAAGATGTTGGTGTGAAATTTTTTCCGTCTACCATTTTACAAAAACCAATCGACATTGTTAACGATGCGATTGAAGCGGCACGCAAGCAGTTCTTTGATGTACTGTTAGTGGATACCGCAGGTCGTTTACATGTCGACAGTGACATGATGGACGAAATTAAAGCGTTACACGCTGCGGTTAAGCCAATTGAAACCCTGTTTGTGGTTGATGCCATGACTGGCCAGGATGCCGCAAATACTGCCAAAGCGTTCAATGAAGCGCTGCCATTAACGGGTGTGATTCTTACAAAAGCAGACGGTGATGCGCGCGGTGGTGCTGCCTTGTCGGTGCGTAAAATTACCGGCAAGCCGATTAAATTTATCGGTATGGGCGAAAAGCTCGATGCGTTAGAGCCGTTTCACCCTGAACGGATTGCCTCCCGGATTCTGGGTATGGGTGACGTACTGAGCCTTATCGAAGAAGTTGAACGCAAAGTAGATAAAGAAAAGGCGCAGAAACTTGCTCAAAAAGTGCAAAAGGGCAAAGGATTCGATTTGCAGGACTTTAAAGAGCAGCTGGAGCAAATGCGTAATATGGGCGGCATGATGGGCATGCTCGACAAGTTGCCTGGCATGGGTGGCATGAGTGCGAAAATTAAGGATCAGGCCAACGACAAACAGTTCGTACAAATGGAAGCTATCATTAATTCGATGACGCCAGCTGAGCGCGAAAAACCCGAAGTTATTAAAGGTTCACGCAAACGCCGTATCGCAGCGGGTTCTGGTACTCAAATTCAGGATGTAAATCGCTTGCTGAAGCAGTTTACTCAAATGCAGAAAATGATGAAGAAAATGTCCGGCGGCGGCATAAAGAAAATGATGCGCCAAATGAAGGGCATGATGCCGCCAGGCGGCGGTCCAGGTGGAATGGGCGGAATGGGTGGCCCAGGCGGTATGTTCCCGCCCAGATAGTCGTCAAAAAAGTCAGGAAAACCGGCGCATTTGCCGGTTTTTTTGTGTGCGGAATTCAGACACATTGTGTTGGTTTCATTGCCGTCGGATTATGTGTTGATGAAAAGCCTGTCAGTTTATTGGTAACAGATACATTGATAATTATCTGCCAGCAGATATATTGATAATTCCATATTGTTTTACCGTGCGACGAACGGAGGCAGTGTTGCGGTTCAAGCAGTTCATCTCAATCGTAGTGGGAACCTGGCTATCAGGTTATGTAATGCCTGTACTAGCGAGTGAGGCCATCGTGTGGGCTAAAAACCCTTCTCCGCCATTTCATATTATGGAAGGCAAATTAAAAGGGTATGGTATTTGTGATGTCATGACGACTAAGCTCGATGCATTGCTGCCGGAACTCAATACCAGTGAAGTAATTTACCCTCACCCCAGAGTGAACAAATATATCAGTCAGTCTGAAAACCTGTGTTTTCCTTGTATGATTAAGCGGGACGATTCTGCTAATTTCTTCTACAGCAACGTAACCATGCAATACCCTGCAGTGGGTGTGATTATTAATAAAGCACTGTTGGATAAGCTCGATTTACAGGAAAACGCACCGGTATCGCTGGCCCGGCTGTTGTCAATGAATACACTGGCGTTTGGCTTGCCCAGTGCACGAAAGTACCCGGATGCACTGCAACAGGAGCTGGATAAATATATTGGACAGTCACATGTTATTGAAATCGGTGGGACAGAAAGTCCCATGCGTGTCTTACGTCAGATTGCCCGCTCACGGCTAGACTACACCATTGATTATCCATCTGCGCTTAAGTATTTTTCCGTTACCGATAATGACCACTCCCTGGTGTTTTTACCCACTACTGAAATGGGAAGCACGCCCGTGGAAGGGGCCATCGGTTGTACCAATAATCCGTGGGGGAGAAATGCAATTGAACACATCAATCGCGTTCTTCCTCAATTGAAAAGCGATCCTGAATACCGGGCCAATCAGGTTTTTTGGCTGAATACTCCCTGAAATAGGGCAAATGTTCGTTTGCCTGGTTACTGTGCTGACTGAAAAATCAGCAAACAGCACCCAAGCCTGTGCTGGTAGGCTTTGTATGTCTTCGCATTGACCTTATTTCATAATACACTGCCATGTTGATTGGATTGAATTGGTTTGCAACGCAGCAAGAACCGCTTTTTTGCAGATCCTTAATTGCCGCAGTCTTTTTACTGATGGGTTCATAATCAGGTGTTGTGCCGGTATGAACGTCGATCAGACTCTTTGCTTGTTGAATGCCACTTGCTTATTACGTGGCAATGTAATAACCAGCGAATGACGATATTAAAACAGGAAACTTATGGCTGGCCTTAAACGCATTATTCTTATTGATACCCATTTGCCAGGTGTTGTAGAACTCAAACTAGATGGACACACCAACATATGCGGTACAAACGCCTCCGGAAAAACAACACTACAGCGACTGATCCCCGTTTTTTATGGCGAATATCCCAGTCGGGTAGTACCTGCCACCCGCGATAGTTTTGAACGCTGGTACTTACCGCGGACGTCTTCTTTTATCATTTATGAATATACCCGTTCCGAAGGCGATTTGTGTCAGGCCGTGCTCACATCCAATGGCACCGGCGTAAACTACCGCTTTATTGCCAAACCTTTTTCCCTTGACGATTATCTATTTGAGCAAAAGAACGGCAAGCATGCCTCATTGTCGAGCACTGAAGTAGCGCGGGCAATGAAACGCAACAACATTATTGTATCCAGCTTGCTCACCACCAAAGATTTCCGTGCGGTATTGCAAAACGATCAGGGGGTACTGAATCAAAGCAGCAGTACGCGTGAATTACTGGGCTACGCCAAAGTATTCAGCTTAAGTCAGCCGTCAGAACATTTGCGCCATATCGAGAAACTGGCCAAAGCCGTGCATTCCAAAGAAGGTAAGATGGAAACCATCAAGGCGATGATTGCTGCTATTCTGGAAGAAGACGGCGTTCAGCCACCGGTGTCCAGTTTGTCGCGAAATCGCGTTGATGATTGGATCCGGGAATGTCATTTAATTCGCGCCTTCGACAAGATTCGCCCGGAGTTTACGCGACTAGAACAAGCCGACCTCGCGCTGCAGGAAGCGGAATCTGCGTTAAGCGAATTAAAGCACGCTTTTGAGCTTGATAAGTCTCAGTTAACTGCTCGGGTTGAAACCGGGCGTCAGCAATTGGACGATGTACTTCACGAGCGCAAGGTGAATGATAATCACTGGAGTGAGCGTCGCGATGAGTTAAACCTGCAAATTTCAGGATCGCGTGCCGACGTTGAAAAATACACGGCAGAGCTGGACGCGGTAGAGCGTGAGTTTGAACACTGGCAGGAACAGGACATTGAACAACTGAAAGAAGACGTTGCTAAATTACCACAATGGCAGCGTGATCTGGAGTTGCTATCCAGCCGGTATACGTTGGTCACCGAACAGCATCAGGATATTGAGTCAACGTATAACCGCCGTTTAGCGGAGATGGGCGAGAAAACCTCTGAACAACTGGACGAGCTGGCTGCAGTTCGTCAGGAAGCGCAGGAAAAACGGGCTACTCAACAACAAAGTGAGCGCGACGCCTTACAAGGAATAAAAGAAGATTACGCGCAGCAAATTGCGGCGTTAACTGAAACCTATCAAACCCGTCTGAATGCCCTTAAAGTTGCGGAAGCGGAGTGTAAAGCTGCGTTAAACAACGCCGGTTATAATGAATTTGAGCAATCGCAGTTGGAATTGCTGGATGCGGCGGTGAAAGAAGCCAGCGTGCATGAAGATACGGTGCGGGCACAACACCGTCAAACTCAGACTGCATACCAAAAAGCCGTACAGGCGCGTGAAAGTGCTAATCAGATGCTGGAAAAAGCGCGTACTCAGTACCGCAAAGCAGAGCAGCGCGTGGCGGATGTCAATGCGCTGTTGTACCCGGGCGAAGGGTCATTACTGGAGTTTTTGCGCGCCAATATTGATAATTGGGAAGGGTCGGTAGGTAAATTGATCCGTCCGGAACTGTTGGAACGCACAGATCTGGCACCCAAAGCGGGTGCAGACAATGCCTCTTTCTTTGGCGTTGAGTTGTCACTCGATACCATGGAAGCGCCTGAATACGCCCAAACAGAGCAAAATTTAAAGCAAGCACTGGCCGAGGCTGAACAGCAACTTTCCAATGCATCAGAAGTACAAAACACCGCTGAAACTGAGTTAGCAAAAGGCAACGAAGCAGTGCGGGTTGCAGAGTTAGCTGTTACCAAGCAAGACAACGCTGTTCGCAGTGCAGAAGCTGCCCGCAAACGCGCGAATCAGGACAAGGAAGCCGTACTGAGTGAATATCAACACGCGTTGAAAGAACGCAAGCAGCAAGCTCGTAGTCAGTTGGAAAACAATCAGCAGGCTCAGAAAAAGCTGTCTGCGCAATTTGAACTCGACCGTGACGAAGTCAAAGATCAGCAACGCGAAGCCGAAACGGAGCACAGTTTTCACTGGCAACAACTGATTGCCGATAGCGATGCGCGCATTGCGCAGATTGAAGGTGAAATTAAACGCGTTCGTCAGTCAGCCGACAAAGACAAGCAGGAAATGGCGCGTTGGCTGGAAAATGAACTGAATCAGCGCGGGGTAGACGTAGATGAAATCGGCAAGCTCAAGAAAGAGCTTAAAGCGCTAAAAGAATCCATTTATCGCACCGAAACTCATCGCCATAAAGTCACCGACTACGAGCGCTGGTATCAAACCGTGTTCACGGGCCACAAAGTTACCTGGCAACAAGGCCTGAATAAAGCCCGTAAAGTGCTGAGCGACGCAGAGCGTGAACTTACTCAATTGCAAAACGAATACCGTGAACGCAGGGACAGCCTAAAGACGTTACAGGCTGATTTGGAGAAAACGACGTCCACTGCTGCAGAGCAGTTAACCCAGGTAGATACGTTGAGTAAAACCCTGGCTAAACACAGCCTGCCAAAAACTGAAGCAAGCGAGCAGTGGCAACACGACGAGCTGAGCATTACACAGCGCCTGTCACGCGCACAGGGTTTGCTTAAAGAACGCGATGAGTTGCTTAGCGATGTACGCAACTATGTTGAACGATTTGATCAATTGATTGCGGCACAAGCCGGTACCGGGTTATCGGACACCTGGGAGCGTGCCCGCGAAGAATGTGCGGTAATAAACGCACACGGTGTTAAAGGCGTAGATCACCGCAGAATGGTGACTCACCTGGCCCAGCTGCTCAATGTGATTGTGCCGCAGAAAATGCAGGGTCTGCGCGAGCAGGGGCGTATCTTTGGTGCCGATTTAAGTCAGTACTATTTTGTACTGGCCGACATCGATAAGCGCATAGTGAGCCAGAGCCGCCGTATCTCTAAAGAGGTTGACGGTGAATTGTTCCTCGATGGTGTTTCTGACTCTGCCGTTAAAATTCGTTCGCGTATCAGTGAGCTGGAATTCTGGCCGGAACTGGAACGTTTCAGGGCGTTGTACGATCAATGGATGGATGATGGTGCTCACGAATTACCGGATGACGATTATGGACAAAGCATGCGAACCGTGCTGGATATTCTTGGTCGTGCAGCATTAACGGGTGGGATCAGCAAGCTGCTGGACATTGAACTGCACTTGCGCGAAGGCAACAGCGATTTGATCATTCGTACCGACCGCCAGTTAAATGAGTCGTCCAGCCACGGCATGGCGTATCTGATTTTGTGTAAATTCCTGCTGGCCTTTACCCGATTATTGCGCGGCGGTGCCGATGTGATCATTCACTGGCCCATCGATGAATTGGGTACGTTGCACCAAAGCAACGTGAAGAAAATATTCGACGCTTGTCAGAGCAACAATATCAGTGTGGTTGGCGCATTCCCCAACCCCGAGTCCGATGTACTGAAACTGTTTGAAAATCGCTACTTGATCGACAAGGTAAGTAAACAATTGCAGGTGGTTCAGCCTAAAACCAGTGATTTATCCGCCAGAATTCAGGCCCGTAAGCAACAACAGGAGGTATCAGCATGATGACAGAACAAGGCCGCGTGCTGAGCAAATTGTTGGAAGGGCAGTTTATTTGTCAGGTGAGTGACGAAGATGGCTGGCGTTATTTAAAGAGTCGCGACAATGCGGCCAAGGTTGAACCGCATTTAAATATTTTAAATCGAACGCTGGCTACTACAGGTGAAGGCGACGTGTTTTTTGCTGCATACCTGACGCTTGGCGAGTCTGAGCGGAAGATATTGTTGCAGCAGTTTCAGGAAACCACCTCTGGTCTGGTGCCGCTGGTTGAATGGCTGCTGCTGGTTCAGCAAGCCAGCGAAAGCGACCGTCCGTTGATCATGGGTAACGCTATTCGTTTGAATGAAGTGCAAACAGTGATTGAAGACACGCCGGCTTATGCAGAACAACTGGAGAAAATTTCGCGCTACCGCTTGTTTGGTTCAACCAGCGTGAACGTAGATGGTCAGTTAAAGCAGGTTTTCAAACGCCTTACCGATTTGGGTTACCTGATGAAGCCGAACCCAGATAAGCAGATTTATATTGCAACGGGTAAGGTTGAACACTTGTATGAAGTGATTCGCTTTATCGACGAAACAGAATCACTGTCGTTGTCGGAGCAGGCTGAAGCGGCTATTCAACAGGGAAGTCTGTTATGAGTCAGGTGCTTATCCAGGCGGGCACCCGGCTACTGAATGCGTTGGGGCGTCATAGTGATCTCATTATGCATGCCTATGTAAACGGGGTGGTTGATGAAGCTGCGCACAGTAAAAAGATACTCGATCAACTGGTGCAACTGGGGATCTTGTGGCGGCCTGATCCACAGAGCGCATTGCGTTTGAAAAGTGCCGTGCGAACCCTGTTGGAGAGTGGTCTGCAGGATGAACGAAATCGCAATATCGACGCCAATGTTGGCTCGGCCCTCGCGAGTTTAAAAACGCTGGCAGAGCACTATAAAGAAGCCTTGCATTACAACCGCTTTAACGAAGCGCATGCGTACATGACAGATCTCACTGAGCATGTGTATCAACTGACTGAATCACTGGCTAACAGTGCGCGGGTGATGTTCAGCCGCATCAACAACGAATTCGGTTATGTGTCCTCGGTGGAAGCAAAAATTCGTGAAAACGAGCTTGCGCAGGGGCAGGTGTCAGAATTGCTGAATCAACTGGAGTGTTTTCGTTTTGACGAGCTTAGCGAAATTGCGGGTGGCAACAGAGAATTGCGCCATTTGCTGGTAGTTGCGCTACAGCAAAGTTTTTCGAAGGCTACTCAGGAATTATCGGTCGCACAGGCACGCTTAATTGATTTGTTAGGGCGTTTCCGGGAGTTTCAGGGGCGGACACGTCTGCTCAAAGGCTTTTTATTACACATGGATCAACAGCCTGATTTTACACCGGGTAACTATCCTAATCTAACCCATGTCCCCATTCTGTTTAATCAGGCAGCGCCGCTTATTCAGCCAGCCAGTGTGGATGTGAATCAGGTATCACATGAGCAGGAATTGCAGCAGCTTGTGGGGGCATTGAGCTCGGTATATCGCAGAAAGCCGGTACTTACAGTCGATCAGAAAAATACCGAAATTCAGGTGAGTGCCCAGCAGCAGGTTGAATTAACCCTCGATCCGCTGCAGCAAGCGGTGGATGAGTACTTTTGTGAAGTCATTGATTCCGGACAATCCATGTCAGCACTTGAATTTTATAGCGCGCAATCGCTGGCGTTTGATCCTGAAGTGTGGATTTATCAGGTCATCGGCGGTTATCAAGGCTTACAGGATGAAGACAAGCAGTTTTTTGCTATCGACACACTGGGCGAGCCCGACAAAGTGTTTAACGGTAATTTTATCATCAGTGATGTGATGGTTGGACTCAGGTAACACATTGAATCGCACGGTAGAACAGGCCATGTTTATCGTTAAAATGGCCTTTGCAAGCGATGAAAATTAAAAAAACGTTAACCTTTGGTTTACATTTGCGGCTATAATGAAAGCAGTTGTCATTGGCTGGATGCCGATAGAAATAGCTGGAGTTATTATGCAATTATCTACACATCAACAATACCAGGAAGCACTGATAAAAATGGCGGTTTTGTTTTATCAGGTAGATGGCAAAATCACCCTCACCGAGCAAGATTACCTTGATGAGTTGCTTGAGTCACTGAACTGGGAAAGCCCGATTAGTCGCGATGCATTCGTAAACGATGTGATTTATCAAACCCGAACGGCCATTGATGCCGGAGAAGCATCTGACGTACTCAAGTCTCTGCAACCGCAACTGGTAATGGACGCCAGCCGCGCTGTAGAGGTTGCAACCGTGATGACTGGCGTGGACGGTGAGCGCAGTGATGAAGAAACAGAACTGCTGAGTTTATTAACGCACAAGTTGCTGGCTAAGGCGCTTACCGAAACGGTATCGTAACGTTAATGGCATACCAATCATCTATGCGGATTGGTATTTGTTATTACCCTCCAAAAAATTACTTTTAAGTCTGCCACCCTTTGGTAACCCTGTGGTAGGCTTTGTTGCGTCTGTTAGTCAATCAGGAAGTGATATGCGAATTTGGATCTGTGTATTTATTGCGTTGTTTAGTGTTTCTGCAAAAGCGGCAGAGCCCGCCATGGAAAAAGCCATGCTGGTTGCTCAGGCACTAGGCGGCGAAGCATCAAAAGAAATGCTCATTGCGCAGTTTAAACACAATACAGGCGCGGCTTTAAGCCGTTTTCAGATCACCACTGAAGAAAGACCGCTGGTTGAGCAATTTATGCGAGAATTAGACACCATTTTACGCAATAAACTAAATGAGCCTGCGCTGAACAACGCTATCGCTAACATCTATTTGACCCATTTTACCGAACAGGAAATGGATCAGATCCTCGCTTTCTACCATTCGCCTATCGGGCAGAAAATGCGCAGCCAATCCCAGCCGTTAAGTGATGCTTTCAGGGAGCAGTTGGTCTCGCACATGAGAGGTGCCGTGCCGGAGCTGGAAAAGCTGTCCGCCGATTTAAAAAATACGTTGGAAGCCGGACGCCGCGCTAAATCTTCAGACTAATCAAGGCGCGTCTGGAATGAGCGTGATGGTATGCCAACGGGTTGTTAAAGCCGTGCTTAACGTGTGCGGATGGGTTGGGCTTGCGGTGTTGGTTGGCATTGGCTGGCTTACCGGTTGCCAGTCTTTGAGGTCTCCACCGTTTAACGCAGACTCAACGGTATTACCAACCGATGTATCCCCATTTTCGGCTTATCAGTCGGCAATAAAGTCGTGGCTGATGGCTCATCGTCACCCGGTTAAATTTGATTTACACACCGAAGCAGAACTTAACACCCCCTTTGAGTGCGGAGAGGGTAGCAGTAAGGGTATTTTGCTGGTTCATGGTTTGGGTGATTCGCCTTATTTCTTTACTGATATCAGCAAACCGTTGTGCGATCGAGGATATTGGGTTCGAACATTATTATTGCCCGGTCACGGTTCTCAGCCTGGTGACATGTTAAATGCCACGTATCAATTGTGGCAACATACGGTGGATGTGCAGGTTGATGCGTTCGCTCAAAACGTAGATACCCTGTATTTGGGGGGATTTTCTACCGGCGCGAATCTGGTGACTGTAACTGCGTCTAAACGCAACGACGTCGCCGGTTTGTTACTGTTTTCGCCGGCTATGTTACCGCGATTTTTTGTTACGCGTTTCGCCCCTTGGTTTACCGGGATCACCCCCTGGCCTAATGTTGAACCTGAAGACAATCCAGCCCGGTATAATTCCATCGCCATGCAGGGATTTGCAGCATATCAGGGCAGTGTGAATGCCGTGCAAAAGGTATTTGCAACACACATACTGCAATTACCTTATTTTGCTGTATTGGCCGAAGGTGACAGTGTTGTTGATGTAAAGGGGGTTGCGTTGCAGTTAGCTGAACATGTTGACCATCCGCAAAATATGCTGGTGTGGATGGGCTCTCCGCAAAATGCGCCGCTTAGCGCGTATGTACAGCCATTTCCATTGGAGCAGCAACGCATTCTGGCAGCCTCGCATATGAGCATGTTGTTCAGCTCTCATAATGCGCTGTACGGGCCTAATGGCAGCGTCAGGATTTGCGATAACGGGCAGCCTGCTGATATTGAAAAGCAGTGTCATGACGCATTGCCTGATGCTTTATGGTATGGCCCATGGGGGCAGGAAGGGGATGGGCGAATCGTTACCCGACTCACTTTTAACCCCTATTTTGATGATATGATGATGCAATTACATGCATTTTTGAAACACACCGGTCAGGCTGATTAATCTGACCGATGTGTCTTGTTTAGGCAGTTGTATTTTCGCAACTGTCATTCCGTCGCTACACTTCCGCTGCTTCAAGTTCTTGTTCTAACTGACGGGTTTCGTCGGCCCGGGGCTTAGTAAACCTTGCCAGTCCAAGGTAGATAACCGGTGTAAGATACAAGGTAAACACCACAGCGATGCCAAGCCCACCGAATACCACCCATCCAATCGCATTGCGCGCTTCCGAACCGGCTCCTGTAGACAAAATCAATGGAAGTCCACCCAGAATAGTCGATACCAATGTCATCATGATGGGGCGTAAGCGCACACGGCCAGCTTCTACAATAGCGTCGTACACGGCATAACCCCGGTCGCGCAACTGGTCGGCAAATTCAACCAACAGGATTGCGTTCTTTGCCAATAAGCCAATTAACATCACCAGTCCAATTTGTGAATACACATTAATGGTGGTGCCTGTAATGTATAGGGCATATACCGCGGCAGCGATACCAAAGGGGACGGTGAGCATTACCACTACCGCGCTGTTAACGCTTTCAAACTGTGCCGCGAGCACTAAAAACACGATCACAAATGCCAGTACATAGGTTAAGGCAACTTGCTGGGAAGTTTCTTCAAAGGTTTGTGCCTCACCGAGGAAAATCATGCCAATGCCGTCGGGTAATACATCCTGACCAATAGCTCGCAGGCGTTCAACGGCATCGTTAATAGCAATGGTCTCGGGTAGGTCCATCGCCACTTTAATCGCACGGCGCTGAGCCTGACGCTCAAGCTCTGCCGCTACACCTTCTTCAGTGATATAGGCCACGCTGGACAAGGGTACCAGACTGCCGTTGTCAGACTTCACGTACAGGTTAGTTAAGTCAGAAGGATTGCTGGTACTGCGGTTACTGGTTTGCAAAATGATTGGAATGGCCTGATCACCCACATTCAAATCCACCACATCATTGCCTGCAATAGCCGCTCGTAACGTGGCTGATATATCACTTAGCGGTACACCGAGTTCTTCAGCGCGACGGCGGTCAATATTTACCCGCAATTGCGGTTGCGTTGGTTCATAACTGATTTGCGGTGTACCCAATTCAGGTACTCGGTTTTCAATTTCCCTGGCAAATATCACGGCAGCGTTGTAGATCCGTTCGTAGGTGTCTCCGGTTAACGCCAGTTCAAGTCCACCGCCCTGGCCACGTAGGTTAAGACTGTTGCCACCAAAAGCGTTACCCGGCGCACCTGGCACTGATTGCAATGCAGGGCGGATTTCGCCAACGATGTCCTGCAGTGATTTGTCGCGTTCATCCCAGTGTTTCAGGTTTGCTGTGATAAATACAATATTGGGGTCCCATTGGCCTACCACTGTATAAATGGATTCGATCGTGTCGTTTTCCACATAGGGCATTAGCACGTTTTCCATGGCTATAGCCTGGCGATCCATAAAATTAAGGCCTACGCCATCAGGCCCCCGCGCGAATATGCGGATCGTACCGCGATCTTCGCTGGGCAATAATTCGTTGTCGATTGCCTGTATCGTAAAGTAGGCGCCAAGGGCAGCCAGAACGGAACACAATACAATCCACCAGGCATATTTGAGCGACCACAACAGGCTGCGTTGATAACCTGTTAAGCACACCAGGCCTGCTTTCCCCAGTGTTTTGTCGAACAACCCTTGCTTCGCCCCCGGTTTTTTTACCGGCAGTCGGGCGGTGAGTGCCGGTACCAGTGATAACGCAACGAACGAGGAAATGATCACTGAACCTGCCAGCACACCACCGAATTCACGGAACAAGCGGCCTGCCGTAGAGGGCAGGAACGCAATGGGAATGAATACGGATGCCAGTACGGCGGTAGTGGCCACTACCGCAAAGAATACTTCGCGGGTACCAATCACGGCGGCGGCACGCGCGCCTAGGCCCATAGTACGTCTGCGTTGAATGTTTTCAGATACGACAATCGCATCGTCAACAATCATGCCTGTTGCCAGTACCAAGGCCAGAAGCGTGAGTATGTTAACGGAAAAGCCCAACAGCCAGATTATTGCCAGTGCGCCAGTAAGTGATACCGGGATCGATAGGGCAGGTACAATGGTAGCGCGCCAGGAGCCGATAAATACGAGTAAGGTAAATACCACCAGGGCAATGGTAAGCGCCAGTGAAAATGCCACTTCTTCAACCGAGTCGCGAATAAATTCGGCATCGTCAGAGGTAACAACAATGTGCATATCCGGGAAACGTTTATCCAGACTAGCCACCATTGCCAGTACTTCGTCTGAAATTTCAATGGTATTGGAGCTGGCCTGGCGAATAATACCTACTCCCAATACGGGTGTACCGTCGAGACGCACCACACTGCTGGAGTCAGCCGGGCCAAAATACACACTGGCCACGTCGCCAATGCGGGTATCGCCGCTGATGATAATGTTTTTCACGTCATCAGCAGTGATGGAAGTTGCGTCTGCACGCACAATGAGCATTTGGTCGCTCGATTGAATACTCCCGGCCGGCACATCAAAGGGGGCTAATCGCAATACATTGGCCACATCGGTCATCGACAGGCCAAAGCTGGTCAGGCGCAAAGGATCAACAGACACGCGCAACACGCGCTCGCGATCGCCATTTAAACGCACATCCGCAACACCGGGAATGCTGAGGAATAAAGGCGCAAGGTCGGTATCGACTTTCTCGGTGAGGGTTTCCAGATCAAGTGAATCACTCCACACTGCCAGGCTAACTACCGCCTGCGCATCGTTGTCTGCTTTTATGATCGATAGCTGTTCCACATCGTCAGGTAATTGGCGCTGCACGCGGCTCACTGATTCGCGGGTTTCGTTGGCCGCGTCCTCCAAATTAATACCGGGGCGAAATTCAACCCGAACCCTGGCGGAGTTTTCTTCACTTTGGGCATAGATATTCTTTACACCGCTTACGCGCGCCACTGCCCCTTCTAAATGTGCGGTAACTTCGGCATCCACCGTTTCAGGCGAGGCGCCGGGAAACTGTGCCGTAACGGTAATGGTAGGGGTGTCCACGTCGGGCAATTCCCGTACTTCGAGCCCATTCAGGGCAGCGTAGCCTGCAATAGCAATGAGCAGGTTGAGTACAATGATCAGTACCGGACGGCGAATCGCCAGTGAGGGTAAGTCATTGATCGCCTGATTGAGGTTACTCATTGGCATTTCCTCGTGCCAGTGAGGTGGTGACTTCCTGACCTTCGCGCAGACGCTGTATGCCTTCGGCTATCAGTAAATCTCCTTCACCCAGTTCTCCCGACACTAAAATAGTGCCGCGCAGGCGCTGATGCACGTTCACGTCTACGCGCTTGGCTTTGCCTTCTACTGCTTTATAGATATATGCGCCAGTCGCACCCCATAGTAAAGCCGATTCAGGGATTGCTGCGAAGCGTTCACCGTGCAGTGTCAGATTGACTCTGAAACTCATGCCCGGACGATATTGATCGTTGGTGTTGTCCAGCAATGCCCGTGCTGCCATTGTGCGGTCGGTGGTACTGATACGAGAATCGAGCTGGGCAATTTTTGCGGTGAGGCTGATGTCGCGGTTAGACCAGGGTTGTAATTCAACGGTAGACTCGCTTTGCAATAAATCTACTGACGATTCCGGCGCCCGGAAATTGACATAAAGGGCACTGCGATCGTCCAGCGTGGTTACCGGGGTGGTGGTGGTAATGCGATCACCTACTTCAACGTCGGTGAGGCCAACGAACCCGCTAAATGGGGCAACAATACTGCGATCGGCTAAATCGGCTTTGGCTTCATTGAGGGTGACTTTAGCCAAATCCCGGGTTGTGGTAGCCAGGTCGATATCGCTTTGTGCTACCGCTCCACGGGACTGGCTGTCAATGAGTCGCTGTAACGCGCGCTCGGCTTCCTTCAACTGAATTTCTGCACGTTGAACGGCAACTAGCTGGCGTCGATCGTCCAGTGTTAACAATACATCGCCTTTATTGACTTTTTGCCCGGGTTTGAAGTTGACGGCGGTGACTTCATCGGCAACCGCCGGATACAGGGTTACGGCTCTTATAGCTTCTGCAGTACCCACGGCCTGCACCGTATTTTGTTCGTGTTGGAATTCGATTTTATTGAGTACCACCAGCTTAGGGCGATTTCCGCCGCCCCAGCTTTGAGCATGAGCAGGCGTCTGAGCGAGACTCAGGCCCAGAACTAAGAATAAAGGCGTTGTTATTGTTTTAAGTGTTCGCATGTTGTGTCCATGGATGTAGCGATCAGACATTCACCTGATCAACAAAATTAGTCATCAAATAATAATGCGTATTATTACTAACGAAGCTATTGGTCTCTAGTCCATCAGTTGTAGTTCAGCGTATTCACGATACAGAGTGTCGTTTTTCATGAGTTCGGCATGGGTACCGGCATTGCGTATGGCACCATTTTCCATCACCAGAATTCTATTGGTCATTTGTACTGTCGCAAGGCGGTGGGCGATCACTAACGTGGTGCGGCCTTTAATTAAGTTACTGAGTGCCTGTTGTACCTTGTGTTCGCTTACGGCATCCAGCGCGCTGGTGGCCTCATCCAGCAGCAGAATAGGGCGGTTGGCAAGAATGGCGCGGGCTATGGCAATACGCTGGCGCTGACCGCCGGATAGCTTTACACCGCGCTCGCCTAATTCGGTTGCGTAACCGCGAGACAATTGCAGAATGAATTCATCGGCAAACGCCTGCTGTGCCGCCAGTGTAACTTCCTCGTCGCTGGCCCCTGGCCTGCCATACCGAATATTATCGGCTACCGTAGCAGCAAAAATAACCGGCTCCTGCGGCACTAAAGCAATGTGC
The DNA here is from genome assembly GCF_047290655.1 of Alteromonas sp. AMM-1. Classification (NCBI taxonomy): domain Bacteria; kingdom Pseudomonadati; phylum Pseudomonadota; class Gammaproteobacteria; order Alteromonadales; family Alteromonadaceae; genus Alteromonas; species Alteromonas sp. AMM-1. The sequence goes on from NZ_JBLBUE010000030.1 coordinate 30,707, forward strand.
TCGCGCAAACTCTGTAACGAGAGGTCGTTAATATTGTGCTGATTAATGGTAATACTACCGCCGCTGATTTGGTAAAAACGCAGTAGCAGTTGAAACAGTGTTGACTTACCCGCGCCACTGGGACCAACCAGTGCAACACACTCGCCAGGTTGAATGGTTAACGTAAGCTCATTAAAGAGTGGTACAGCGGGGCTGTAGCTAAACGCTACCTGGTTAAACTGAATAGCCGGTGGCTCATGACATATCTCAGCGTGAACATTGCCACCTGCATTCTCCGGCTTGGTGCCAAGCAATTCGAGGAGTCGTTCACTGGCTCCTACACCACGCTGAATTTCTCCTAACACTTCGCTGATAGTCGCAATACTGCTACCGGCGAACACGGCGTAAAACAAAAAGGCGGATAACTGACCTGCGGATATTTCCCCGGTTAACACCTGGCGGATGCCCAGCCAGCCAATGCCAATGATAGATAGCATACTCACCAGCATGATGATGCCAATCAGCATTGAACGAAAATGGATGCGAATTGAAGCAGCGTCCAGCGCCGAATGTACAGTGTTGGTAAACTTGTTGCGTTCAGCCTGTTCCGCGGTAAAAGCCTGCACAACCATGATTTCATGAAGGGTTTCATCAACCTGAGCACCAATATCGGCTATCCGGTCCTGACTTAATCGCGAATAGGTTCTTACTTTCGGTGCAATGAGTCGCAAAGGCACCAGAATCAGTGGCACCGCACCCAGCACACATAGCGTCAGCAGCGGACTGGTAATGGCCATGAGAATGAGTGCACCAACGAACCCAATAACAGAGCGAATGGCCATGGATAAGCTCATGCCCACCACGGTTTGAATTACGGCGGTATCGTTGGTAAACCGCGATATCACTTCACCGGTACGGGTTTCGGCAAAAAAGCCCGGCGGTAGCGATAACAAATGGTTGTACACATTAATACGAATGTCAGCACTAATACGCTCGCCCAACCACGTCATCAGGTAAAACCGAAAGTAGGTCGCCAGACAACCCAGCACTGTAAACGCCAGTACCCAGCCAATGGCGGTATTAAGCGAATTGAGCTTGTCAGCGTTCATGCCCTCATCAACGGTAAGCTTTATGCCTTGTCCCAATAACAGCCAGGCTGAGGCAGCAATAAAAAGTGCCAGGAGGGCCAGCGCAACGTGTTTTTTGTAGGGAGCCAGTAAACCCAGTAGCCAGCTAAGGACGTCTTCTGTTGTGATCAAGTGAACCTCTGATTGGTCGTTTTGAAATGCACGGAATGCGGTTGATAGAAGAGCCACATTCCGTACGTAATCATACCTTGAAAACGGCGTACCGATCACGTTTCTGCCAGTGATAGGAGGCGAAAGGGGCCCCTGTTCGGACGAATTAGCCACTGTAATAGGAAAAACGTAAACACAATCACGCTTTTATCGTGCTTTAAACTTGCAATTTGTTGTTGGATACGTATAATTCCGCGGCCTTTCGCCTTGTACGTTGTGTATACAACTGGGGCAAAGGTTAAGTTAACGGTAACGCTACAACGAGTTTGAGGCATTTATGGTTACTATTCGTTTACAGCGTGGTGGCGCCAAAAAGCGTCCATTTTATCAAGTAGTGGTGGCTGACAGCCGTCGTGCAAGAAACGGTCGTTTCATTGAAAACGTAGGTTTCTTCAACCCAACTGCACAAGGTCAGGCAGAGCGTCTGCGTTTAGACCTGGAACGTGTGGAGTACTGGGTTGGTGTTGGCGCCAGTTTATCTGAGCGCGTTAACAG